>JAPLIF010000336.1 GCA_026389255.1 Cyanobacteriota bacterium | reverse complement strand
ATCGGAGAAATGCCGTTGATGACTGAGCGTGGCACTTTCATCATCAATGGCTCCGAGCGAGTCATTGAGAACCAGATTGTGCGCAGTCCTGGGGTCTACTTCAAGGATGAGCAGGATAAGAATGGTCGTAAAACGTTCAATGCCAGCCTGATCCCTAATCGGGGTGCCTGGCTGAAGTTTGAGACCGATAAGAATGATTTGCTGCACGTTCGCGTCGATAAGACTCGCAAAATCAATGCCCACGTTTTGATGCGGGCTATCGGACTTTCCGATAATGATGTTCTTGATAAGCTTCGTCATCCTGAATATTATCAGAAGTCGATTGAGGCCGCAAACGATGAGGGTATTAGTTCTGAAGACCAAGCTCTGCTTGAGCTCTACAAAAAACTACGCCCTGGCGAACCCCCCTCGGTGAGTGGTGGTCAGCAGCTATTACACAGCCGCTTCTTTGATCCCAAGCGCTACGACCTCGGTAGGGTCGGGCGCTACAAGATCAACAAAAAATTACGTCTCACCATTCCCGACGCGGTGCGCACCCTCACCCCCGAGGACGTGCTCTCGACGATTGATTATCTAATCAATCTTGAATTGGATGTTGGTGGTGCTTCCCTGGATGACATTGACCATCTCGGCAACCGTCGGGTGCGCTCCGTCGGTGAATTGCTTCAGAACCAAGTCCGTGTCGGACTGAATCGCCTGGAAAGGATCATTAAGGAGCGCATGACAGTCGGTGAAACCGATTCGCTCACGCCGGCCCAGTTGGTGAACCCCAAGCCGCTCGTGGCGGCGATCAAGGAGTTCTTCGGTTCCAGCCAGCTGAGCCAGTTCATGGATCAGACCAATCCCCTGGCGGAGCTGACCCATAAACGTCGGATCAGTGCCCTCGGCCCTGGGGGCCTCACCCGGGAACGGGCTGGATTTGCCGTGCGGGATATCCATCCTTCCCACTACGGACGGATCTGCCCCATCGAGACCCCGGAAGGTCCTAACGCCGGCCTGATTGGCTCCCTGGCAACCCATGCCCGGGTCAATGAATATGGCTTCATCGAAACCCCGTTCTGGAAGGTGGAGGACGGGGTCGTGATCAAGCAGGGCGCCCCCATCTACCTTTCGGCTGACCTGGAAGATGAATGCCGCATCGCCCCCGGTGACGTGGCCACGGATTCCGAGGGGAATATCACGGCTGATCTGGTGCCAGTGCGCTATCGCCAGGATTTTGAAAAGGTTCCCCCCCAGCAGGTCGATTACGTGCAGCTCTCACCAGTGCAGGTGATCTCCGTGGCGACGTCGCTGATTCCCTTTTTGGAGCATGACGATGCCAACCGGGCCCTGATGGGTTCCAACATGCAGCGCCAGGCTGTGCCCCTATTGCGTCCTGAAAGACCCCTGGTGGGCACGGGCCTGGAAACTCAGGTCGCCCGCGACTCAGGGATGGTGCCCATTACCCGGGTCAACGGCACGGTCACCTATGTGGATGCCACCGCCATCGTGATTCGCGATGAGGAAGGCCTTGAACATGTGCACCACCTGCAGAAGTACCAACGCTCCAATCAGGACACATGCCTTAACCAGCGTCCCATCGTCAAGCTTGGCGATCCTGTTATTGCTGGCCAGGTGTTGGCGAATGGTTCCGCCTGTGAAGGGGGCGAGATCGCGTTGGGACAGAATGTTTTGATCGCCTATATGCCATGGGAGGGGTATAACTACGAGGATGCTATTCTCGTGAGTGAACGCCTTGTTCAGGATGATCTATACACTTCCGTCCACATCGAGAAGTATGAGATTGAGGCGCGTCAGACCAAGCTTGGGCCTGAGGAGATCACCCGGGAAATCCCTAATGTTGCTGAAGAAAGCCTAGGTAATCTTGATGAAATGGGCATCATCCGCATCGGTGCCTATGTGGAATCTGGTGACATTCTGGTCGGCAAGGTGACCCCCAAGGGCGAATCCGACCAGCCTCCAGAAGAAAAATTGTTGCGGGCCATCTTCGGTGAAAAAGCCCGGGATGTCAGGGACAACTCCCTTCGAGTTCCCAGCACCGAGCGTGGCCGGGTCGTTGACGTTCGCATCTACACCCGTGAACAGGGTGACGAACTACCCCCTGGCGCCAACATGGTTGTCAGGGTGTATGTGGCCCAAAGGCGCAAGATCCAGGTGGGTGACAAGATGGCAGGCCGTCACGGCAACAAGGGAATCATTAGTCGCATCTTGCCCCGGCAAGACATGCCCTATCTGCCGGATGGCACCCCGATTGATATTGTGCTCAATCCCTTGGGCGTGCCTTCGCGGATGAATGTCGGTCAGGTTTTCGAATGCCTGATGGGCTGGGCTTCCTCCCACCTTGGTTGCCGGGTGAAGGTGGTTCCGTTTGATGAGATGCACGGAGCTGAGAAATCCAAACAGACCGTCCAGGCCTATCTCGAAGAGGCGGCTAAGCTACCTGGCAAAGAATGGGTCTATGACCCTGAGAATCCTGGCAAGATTCAGCTCATTGATGGTCGTAGTGGCGAAGCTTTCGATCAACCGGTCACGGTTGGATATGCCCACATCCTGAAGCTCGTCCACCTTGTAGACGACAAGATTCACGCCCGTTCCACCGGTCCTTACTCCCTTGTGACCCAGCAGCCCTTGGGCGGTAAGGCGCAGCAGGGCGGCCAGCGACTGGGTGAAATGGAAGTGTGGGCCCTTGAAGCCTATGGCGCTGCCTACACCTTGCAAGAGCTATTGACGGTCAAGTCCGATGACATGCAGGGTCGGAACGAAGCCCTCAACGCCATCGTCAAGGGCAAACCCATACCGCGCCCGGGGACTCCCGAATCCTTCAAGGTGTTGATGCGCGAGCTCCAGTCCCTTGGTTTGGACATCGCCGTCTATACCGATAGCGGCGAAGAAGTGGACCTTATGCAGGATGTCAACCCCCGTCGCAGTACCCCCAGCCGTCCTACCTACGAGTCCCTGGGGGTCGCGGACTATGACGACGACTGATCTCTGATTGAGCTGTTCTGTGAAAAGATTTTTGGCCCTTCCAAAGACTGGGAATGCCATTGCGGTAAGTACAAACGGGTTCGTCACCGTGGCATTGTCTGTGAGCGCTGTGGCGTTGAGGTGACCGAAAGCCGGGTGCGTCGTCACCGCATGGGGTTTATTAAACTAGCGGCCCCGGTATCCCATGTCTGGTATCTCAAGGGGATCCCCAGTTATGTGGCGATTCTTTTGGATATGCCCCTCAGGGATGTAGAGCAAATTGTTTATTTCAACTGCTACGTTGTCCTCGATCCCGGTGATCACAAAGATCTCACCTACAAGCAGCTCCTGACGGAAGACGAGTGGTTGGAGATAGAAGATCAGATTTTTGCCGAAGACTCCGAAATCGAGAATGAGCCCATTGTCGGCATTGGTGCCGAAGCGCTGAAGCAACTGCTTGAGGATCTGCAACTCAATGAGATCGCCGAACAATTGCGCGAGGAGATCAGTGCCAGTAAGGGGCAGAAACGGGCCAAATTGATCAAGCGCCTTCGGGTGATCGATAATTTCATCGCCACCAATGCCCGTCCCGATTGGATGGTGCTGGATGTGATTCCGGTCATTCCCCCCGATCTGCGTCCGATGGTGCAGCTCGATGGCGGTCGCTTCGCCACAAGTGATCTCAACGACCTCTACCGCAGGGTGATTAATCGGAATAATCGTCTGGCTCGGTTGCAGGAAATTCTCGCCCCCGAAATCATTGTGCGCAACGAAAAGCGCATGCTGCAGGAGGCCGTTGATGCCCTAATTGATAATGGCAGACGCGGTCGAACTGTGGTCGGGGCCAACAACCGTGCCCTGAAGTCCCTGAGCGACATTATTGAAGGCAAGCAGGGGCGTTTCCGCCAGAATCTTCTTGGTAAACGGGTTGATTATTCGGGCCGTTCCGTGATCGTGGTTGGTCCCAAGCTGAAGATGCACCAGTGCGGACTGCCCAAGGAAATGGCGATCGAGCTGTTTCAGCCTTTCGTGATCCATCGCCTTATCCGCCAAAACATCGTCAATAACATCAAGGCTGCCAAGAAGTTAATTCAGCGTGCTGATGACGAGGTTATGCAGGTGCTCCAAGAGGTGATTGAGGGCCATCCGATTTTGCTTAACCGGGCCCCCACCCTCCACCGTCTCGGCATTCAAGCATTTGAGCCCAAGCTGGTA
>JAPLIF010000293.1 GCA_026389255.1 Cyanobacteriota bacterium | reverse complement strand
ACATGGGCCACTAACTGGGCCCTGAGCAATTCCTGTTGGCCTTCCTCACTGGATGTCCGCAGCTGCTGCCCTGCCGCCGTCAGCCGCAGTTGGCCTTCTTCCACCTCCATCAATCGCAGCAGCTCGCCGGCATCCAGAATCGGCAACAGTTCGTCCAGTTCCAGCACCAGGTCATCGGCCAGTTCGGCCAAGCTGGTGCCGCCGTCGTCGTCCACCGTGGCGATGAGGTCTCCCACCGATCCCAGGGAGACCGGTGGCAGGGCCAGGGACGACGCTGTGGTCGGTGGCTCCAGGGGCAACGGCCGTTCGCCCACGGGCATGTCCGGATCGGTCATGTAGCGGTAGAGGCGATCCACCAGGCTGCGGAAGGCCGGCAGGTCCGAATCCCGCGGCCGGGACAGATCGATGGGAACCACGCCGCGGATTCGGCCGGGATTGGAACTGAGTAGCACCACTCGATCACTGAGCAGCACCGCTTCTTCGATGCTGTGGGTCACGATCACGATGGAGCGGGCCGGAAAGCGGCCCCCAGCCCAGAGTTCATCGATATCGCGCCTCAGGTTTTCGGCCGTGAGGATATCCAGGGCACTGAAGGGCTCATCCATCAGCAGCAGGGCTGGTTCCATCACAAACGCCCGGGCAAAGCCAACCCTCTGGCGCATGCCCCCCGAGAGCTCGCGTGGATAGGCCTCGGCGTTGCCCTCCAGCCCCACCATGGCCAGGGCCTTGAGGGCGCGATGGCGGACTTCGGCCGCCGGCAGTCCGCGGGCTTCGAGGCCGATCGCCGTGTTTTCTTCCACCGTCAGCCAGGGCAGCAGCGCAAAGCTCTGGAAGACGATCGCCACATCACGATTCACTCCCCGCAGGGCCTGACCATCGCGACTGATGACCCCCTCGGTGGGGGGTAATAACCCCGCCATGATGCGCAGCAAGGTGCTTTTGCCGCTGCCGCTGCGACCCAGCAGGGTCACCACTTCCCCTGCGGCGATGTCGAGATCGATTTCGTCCAGCACCGCCACCCGGCTGCGGCCGTCGGCACTGCTGAACAGTTTGGCCACATGGCGCAGCCGTAGGAGGGGATCAGGCCCCATACCGCTCGGCTCCGTAGTGGTATAGAGGGCGCCATAGCAACCTGTTGGTGCTGACCACCAACAGGGCCATCACCACCAAACCCAACAGCAGGCGAGACGATTGACCCTGGGCACTGGCCTCGGCGATGTACGAGCCCAGACCCGCCGTTCGCAGCCGGTGGGGCCCCCAGGTCACGAGTTCAGCCACGATTGAGGCGTTCCAGGCCGCTCCGCAGGCCGTGATCGCCCCCGTGATCCAGGTGCTGAACATGGCCGGTAGCAGGAAGCGGCGCCACTTCTGCCAACCCCGCAGCTGGAACACATGGGCCATCTCCCGCAGGTCACTGGGGATGGCGCAGGCGCCGGCCGTGGCGTTGAACAGCACATACCACTGGGCCCCCATCGCCATCAAGGGCACACAGCCCAACCACAGGGGCGTGCCCGTGGCCAGGAACAACACGGTGAAAAAGGGAAAAAGCAGGTTGGCCGGCAGGCTGGCCAGCATCAGGATCAGGGGCTGCAACAGGCTGGCGAGCCTGGGCCGCAGGCCGATGGTGGCGGCCAGGGGCAGGAAGACCAGGGTGCTGATGCCCACCACCGCCATGGCCCGGGCAAAGGTGAGCAGGCCCAATCCCAAAACGGTCAACACCTCCGTCAGTCCCACCTGTTGGATACAACGTTGCAACAGCAAGGCCAGGGCCATGCCCCCCGCCAGCAGCACGCCCCGATCGATGGCCTCCGGGGTGAGCACCAATCCCCGCTGGGTGGTGGTTGGCTCGGTCGGCGCCGTCCAGAGGTTGAGGCGCCGTCGCAGGCCGCCACTGGCCAGGGTGATCAGGCCGGTGAGGCGCCGCAGGCCGGCGGATCCGGCGAGGATGTCGAGGAACCAGGAGCTGGTGGGTGTGGCAGCCGGGCTGGGATCCAGGCGAAACTGCTCGCTCCAGGCCACCAAGGGCCGCCAGAACAGCTGGTCGATCAGCACGATCATCGCCAACATCGTCAGCAGGGCCAACACAACCTGATCCAGCCGTTGCTGGGCGATCGCTGAAGCCACATAGGATCCCAGGCCCGGCAGGATGTAATCGGTGTTGTTGACACTGATGGCTTCGCTCTGGGTGACGAAGAACCAGCCACCGGCAAAGCTCATCATCCCGTTCCAGACCAGTGGAATCGCACTGGCCGGTAACTCCAGTCGTGTCAGGCGCTGCCAGCCGGTCAGGCCCATCACCTGGGAGGCCTCCCGCAATTCCACGGAGATGGTGTTGAGGGATTGGTGATAGCAAAAGATCAGATTCCAAACCTGACTCGTCACGATCGCGAAGAGCGCGGCTGCCTCAAGACCGAGCAGATGGCCGGGAAAAAGTCTCAGGAAAAAGGGGACGCTCACCGCCAAAAACCCCAGCACCGGCACGGATTGGAGCACATCCACCATGGGCAGGATCAGCCGTTCCGCCAGGGGCGAGCGACTGGTCACCGATCCCAGGGTGATGGCGATCACCAGGGAGATCGCCAACCCAATAAACATGCGCAGGCAGGAACGGGCGGCGTAGTACGGCAACAGGGATGGATGGAGCTCAACCTGGGCCTGACGTTCGCTGGGGTGAAAGCTGACGGCCATCTGGCTGCCCAGGTCGGCGATGCCAACGACCAAGACAAGACCCAGCAACAACAGGGCCAGATCCAGCAAGACAGCCGCGGCTCCCTCGCCGAGCCGGGGGTTGGACTGGGGTCCCTCCAGCGGCATGGGGGCTGAAGGGAAGGGGGGAGGCGTCAATCCGGCTTCAGCAGCTCATCGCGACTCAGCTTGAGCTGTTTCCAGATCAGCTTGATCTCGTCATAGGCCTGGTCCTGGCTGAGCTTGCCATTGGCCTGAAGGCCGACGATCAGTCCGACCCGCTCGGCGAAGGTTTCCAGGTTCTGATGAAACATCAACCGATTGGGGCTCCAATCATCCCCTCGATAACCGCCGTGGGCCTCCATCGGGGAGCGCACCCCCAGTCTCGACTCTGGCGATGCCCCGCCATTGCCGAGAGGACCCTCGAAGGACTGTTCGTTCAAAGCTACTCATTTCAATGAGTTCACATTAGGAGGCTTGCCTGCCCGTTGCCAGAAGCAGGAAGAACCACTAAGAGTGTCGTCTGGGAGACATAGGCCCAGGGTTGGTTCCCCCTGGAATGGGCATCGCTACCCCAGTGGCCATGACCCGCCTGCTGCATACCTGGTTAGCACCGGTCAGCACCTGCCTGCTGCTCCAGGGCGCCATGGCCGGGGGCAGCATCCTGTTGAATCGCTGGCTTACCCCTCCCGCTCCGTGCTGCGACTCACTCCAGGCGCGCTGAGTTCCCAACGGCTGGTGCAGCGGCCCGGATCCTGGCCGAGCCACCTCTACGTCCATGGCGGTCTCGCCCCCACCGCCATTGAACTCTTGGTTTTTGACCCCGAGGGGGTGCAGCGCCGCGTCCCCGTGGATGCCCAGGAGATCCTGGCGCTGCGCCACCAGGACCGTCCCCTCTGGTTGCGCATTCGTGGGCTGGCCGACCGCCCTGGAATCACGTCCCTGCTCGATCAACTCGGGATTCCGCCACCGCTGATCGCCCCTTTGATTGAGGTTCCCCAGCGGCCCCAGGTGGACTGTCTGGATTCGGTGATCATGGTGGTGATGCACCGCCTAGGCAGCACCCGGGTGCCGGGTTTCCTAGTGAGTGACCAGGTGGGTCTGTTGTTGATCAATGGCTTGCTGATCACCATTGAAGAAGGCGCCCCTGGCGATTCGTTTCCGGGCCTCACCCAATGGTTGCTCTCCAATCGGGCCGCCCCAAGCGACCGGGATCTGGACGACATTCTCCATTTTTTGATTGACGAAATTCTCGATGCCCTCTTTCCCCTGCTGGAGGGCATCGCCCACGAACTCGATGAGCTTGAAGAGGCGGTGCTCCGCCGGCCGAAACCCAAATTGTTGAATGTGGTGTTCAAGTTTCGCAGCAATTTGCGCACCATCCGCAGCCAGGTATGGCCCTTGCGCCACCAGATCAAGATGCTGCTGCGCCAGAACCAGAATCTACTGGGAAAGGAGGCGATGTTTGGCTTCCAAAAGATGGCGGAGATGGTGGAAATGTTGTTTGAAAACTGTGAACTTCTGCGCAGTCAATGTGATGCCATTACCCAGGCCTACAGCGCCAGCGTGGGCAATCGCATGAACCAGGTGATGAAGACCCTGACCATCCTCACCAGCATCTTTGCTCCGCTCACCTTTATCGCCGGCATCTATGGCATGAACTTTGAGGTGATGCCCGAATTGCACTGGCGCTTCGGCTATCTGTTTGCCTTGGCCCTCATGGGGTTGATCGCCCTGGTTATGGGTCTCTGGCTCCAGCGCCGCGGCTGGTTCCAGGACTGGACCGCCCAGAAATGAGGCGTCAGCGGTCCCTGGGGGCCGGTGCGAATTCTTTCCTTAACCGTGACATAACGACTACGGCGCCCGGGGGTTGCTAATCAGGTGTGGCACCTATTTCTTGGCTTTTCAATGACCTTCGCCCAGAAGGCCCTGATCTTTGGCACGGTCGCCGCCATCGTGGCCGGCACCAGCGCCACCGCAGAGAGTGCCCTCAATGGGGCAGGGGCAACGTTCCCAGCGCCTTTTTATCAAAGCTCCTTTGCCGGGCTGGCCGCCTCCGGCGGTCCCAAGGTGAACTATCAGTCGGTGGGTTCCGGGGCCGGGGTGCGCCAGTTCGTGGCCGGCACCGTCGATTTCGGCGCCACCGATGAGCCGATCAAGGCCTCCGAAGTCGCCAAGGTCAGTCGCGGCGTGGTGCAGTTCCCCACTGTCGGCGGCACGGTTGCCGTGGCTTACAACAAGGCCGACTGCCCCGCCCTGAAGCTGAGCCAGGACCAGCTGGTCAAGGTGTTTCTCGGAGAAATCAAGACCTGGGAAGGATTGAAGTGTGGCAAGGGTCCGATCACGGTGGCCCACCGCTCCGATGGTTCCGGCACCACCTTCGCCTTCACCAATTCCCTATCGGCCTTCTCCCCCGCCTGGAAGAGCCGGGTGGGCGAGGGCAAGAGCGTCAATTGGCCCGTGGGCGTGGGCGGCAAGGGCAATGAAGGCGTCGCCGGCATCCTCACCAACACCCCTGGCTCCATCGGTTACATCAACCAGGCCTTCGTCAAGGGCCAACTCAAGGCTGCTGCGCTCCAGAACCGTGCTGGTGCCTTCGTGAAGCCGGGTCTCAAGGGCGGCCACGATGCCCTCGACAACATCCGCCTCGATGCCAGGCTGGCCGGAGAAGACCCCAATCCCGCCGGGGCCGGCAGCTATCCGATCACCACCCTCACTTGGGTGCTGGCCTACGAGAAGGGCAATGGTGCCAAGGCCGCTTCGATTCGCAAGTCCCTGGAATACCTCCTCGGCCCCGGTCAGGCCAAGGCGGATGACCTCGGTTACGTCCCCCTGCGGGGCGACATCCTCAGCAAGGCCAAGAGCGCTGTGCGTCGCATCGGCCCCTGAGGACTTAGCGAACAGGGCCTAACGAGCTAAAGCAAGATTCATTGCATCCCGGGCGGCCTATGACGGCCGCCTTTTTCATGGATATCTGTCGACTTCAAGCCGCCAGGCATGGCTGGGAAAAACTAGGGTTCGGGCCTGGGAATTGTTTAGTCAGACCTTAACCTTTCCACTACCACGCCTTCATCAATCCAAGGGGTATCGCCCCATACGCTGTCAGAGTCCAAAAAGGATACCAGCCATGGTTTTCACTTCACCGCGCGTTACGGGAAGCAGTAATGGATTCAGGGAATTACTGGAAACGAGCTATCAGAAACGTAGCCTTGTCCATGTAAGCGCCGGCAGTGTGGTGCCCCTGCTGCGGGACCACATCTGGTTGGTTGTGCGGGGCATGGTGAAGCTCACGGCCCTGACCATTCACGGCGATGAACTGGTGCTGGGTCTGGCCGGTGCCAACGAGCCCTTCGGCGATCCCTTGGTGGGCGTTGAGGCCTACAGCGCCGTGGCTCTTGCCGACAGCGATCTCCTCTGTCTGCCCGAGCGGGAGATCCACGGCGATCCCGCCCTGGCGGTGGCGATGCTGGAAGCCGTTAGTCAGCGTTATCGCCAGAGTCAGTCCCTACTCGGTCTGATGGGATTGAGGCGGGTGGAAGAAAGGCTGAGGGGTTTCCTGGAACTGCTGGCTACCGAATACGGCCAACCCTGTGCCGAAGGCCTGCGACTCAATGTGCGCCTCACCCACCAGGAACTGGCCAGTGCCCTCGGCACCACCCGCGTCACCGTGACCCGCATCCTCGGTGCGTTGCGGGAAGAAGGTTGGCTGCAGCTGGATGGCCAACGACGGCTGGTGTTGAGCCACCTGCCCCGTTCCTGACTCCGTGCCCCCCACCCCCACTCCCTCCGTCGCTCTGGAGCACAATGGC
>JAPLIF010000163.1 GCA_026389255.1 Cyanobacteriota bacterium | reverse complement strand
GACAACGTTTCAGGACAAGCAAGCGGAGGGAATCGGCCATGGCCAAGAAAGTTAATGAACCACTTTTATGCCCTCAACGACTTCTCTTCAAGACCCGGACCCGCAACCCCCCCATTTTGGGGGGGTCCAATCCCCGTGACCTTCGGGCCCGGCTCGTCGGATGACCCCAAGCCCCGCCACCGCCGGTGGCCCCGGCCACCGGCGCGATGCGCCAAAGTAAAAAAATGTTGAGGGGCTTCAGCGTGTCTGGAGTGATGGCGCAACAGGGCCGCGACCTGAGGGGATTCCTGCAGCTGCTGGAGCGTCGCGGCCAACTACGACGCATTACGGCACCGGTCGATCCCGATCTTGAATTGGCGGCGATCGCCGACCGGGTTCTGGCCCTGGGGGGGCCGGCCCTGCTGTTTGAGAACGTCCTTGGCTCGTCCATGCCGGTGGCTGTCAACCTGCTCGGCACCGTGGAGCGGGTGCTGTGGTCGATGGGCATGGAGCGACCGGAGGAACTGGAGGCCCTCGGCGAGCGCCTGGCCTTGCTCCAGCAACCTCGCCCCCCCAAGGGCCTGGCCGATTTGAAGCGTTATGGCGGCCTGCTCTGGGACCTGGCCCGGGCCCGGCCGGATCGGGACCTAACCCCCCCCTGCCGCCAGGTGGTGCTGCAGGGCGACCAGGTGAACCTGCACACCCTGCCCCTGTTAAGACCCTGGCCGGGTGACGCCGGTGGGGTGATCACCCTGGGCTTGGTGATCACCAAGGATCCCGAAACCGGCACCCCCAACGTGGGTGTCTACCGCCTGCAACGGCAGTCCATTAACACCATGACGGTGCATTGGCTGAGCGTGCGGGGGGGAGCGCGCCACCTGCGCAAGGCGGCCGCCCTGGGCAAGCCCCTGGAAATCGCCATCGCCCTCGGGGTCCACCCCCTGTTGCTGATGGCCGCCGCCACGCCCATTCCGGTGCAGTTGAGTGAATGGCTGTTTGCGGGTCTTTATGGGGGCGAGGGGGTACGGCTGGCCCGTTGCAAAACCCTGGACCTGGAGGTGCCCTCCCACAGCGAATTGGTGCTCGAAGGCACGATCACCCCGGGGGAGGAGTTGCCGGATGGTCCTTTCGGCGACCACATGGGTTTTTATGGCGGCGTTGAGGCTTCTCCCATGGTGCGGTTCCACTGTGTAACCCACCGCCGCCACCCTGTTCTGCTGACCACCTTCAGCGGCCGGCCCCCCAAGGAGGAGGCGATGTTGGCCATCGCCCTGAACCGCCTCTATACGCCGATCCTGCGGCAACAGGTTCCGGAGATCGTTGATTTCTTCCTCCCGATGGAGGCCCTCAGCTACAAGTTGGCGATCTTGAGTATTGATAAGGCCTATCCGGGCCAGGCGCGCCGGGCGGCCATGGCCTTCTGGAGTGCCTTACCTCAGTTTACTTACACCAAATTTGTGGTGGTGGTGGATCAAAGCATCAATATCCGCGATCCCCGCCAGGTGGTCTGGGCCCTCAGTTCCCTGGTCGATCCCCAGCGGGACCTGTTCGTGTTGGAGGACACCCCCTTTGACAGCCTTGATTTCGCCAGTGAGCGCCTCGGCCTTGGCGGCCGGCTGGCCATTGATGCCACCACCAAAGTGGGACCAGAGAAACGCCATGATTGGGGCCAACCTCTGGGCCGTGATGCCGCCATCGAGTCGCGGGTGGATCTGCGCTGGGCGGAACTGGGTCTGGCGGATCTGGGGGGCAGCGAACCGGATCCGGCCCTGTTCGGTTACACCCTGGAGCACGTGCTGGAACGGCTGACCCTGGGGCGCCGGCCGGCCTGATGGCCAGCCTGATGGCCAGCGGCCCCCCGTCCCCCCTGCTGGGCCGCCAGATGGTGCATGCCCTCAAGGCCCTGTTGGAGCTGGCGGAGGACAGCTCCCCCCGTTGGCGATCGGTGGCGTCCCTGGCGGCGTCCCAGGCGTTGCCGGCCCCGATGTTGGAGCAGTTGCTGCTGCGCCTGAGGCGCTCGGGTCTGCTGGAGGCCCGCCGCGGCAGGGTGGGGGGCTATCGCCTAGCCCGAGGCGCCCCCCTCATTTCCCTGGCCGAAGTGGTGGCGGCTCTGGAGCGCCCGGCGGGGGCCAGGGATCGGTGCGACGTGCCTGCCAGCGCCACCGCTGCCGATCGGGTGGCCCAGTTGGTGGAGCGACGCCTGAGGGCGGCCCTGGAACGGGAGATGGGGCAATGCAGCCTGGCCGATCTTCAGTACGACCTGCGCAGCGCCCAGGCCGTGCTGAGTGACACGGGCGGCATGCTGCTGGGTTGAACG
>JAPLIF010000007.1 GCA_026389255.1 Cyanobacteriota bacterium | reverse complement strand
CCTTCCATGCCCTGTTCGCCCGGCTGCTGCGCTTCGACATCGACAAGTACAAGGATTCCGAGGGCTTGAGCTGGACCCGCCAGTTCTCGATCTACGACGAGAACGACGCCCAGAGCCTGGTCAAGGAGATCGTCACCCAGGAGCTGGGACTCGATCCCAAGCGGTTCGAACCCAAGAAGGTGCGCTGGGCGATCAGCAACGCCAAGAACCAGGGCTGGCTGCCGGAGGAGATGGAGGCCAAGGCCGACGGGCTGCGCGATCGCAAGATGGCCGAGGCCTACCGCCTCTACCGGCGCGCCCTGGCCGCCAACAACGCCCTCGATTTCGATGACCTGCTGCTGCTGCCGGTGCAGCTGCTGCGTCAGAACGAGCAGGTGCGCTCCTACTGGCATCGCCGCTTCCGCCATGTGCTGGTGGACGAATACCAGGACACCAACCGCACCCAATACGACCTGATCAAGCTGCTGGTGACCGGCGGCCAGGACCCCGAGACCTACGACGACTGGAGCGGTCGCTCGGTGTTTGTGGTGGGCGACGCCGACCAGAGCATCTACAGCTTCCGGGCGGCGGATTTCACCATTTTGATGGGCTTCCAGAAGGATTTCGGCGATGGGGCCGCCGACGAGGCCACGGCCACCATGGTGAAGCTGGAGGAGAACTACCGCTCCACCGCCACGATCCTGGCGGCGGCCAACGCTTTGATCGCCCACAACAGCGAGCGCATCGACAAGGTGCTGCGGCCCACCCGGAGCGAAGGTGAACCGATCCATCTGATCCGTTGCGATGACGAAATCGCCGAAGCCGAGGCGGTGGTGCATCGCATGCGGATGTTGGACGCAGCCCACCCGGACCTGCGCTGGGGCGATATGGCCGTGCTCTATCGCACCAATGCCCAGAGCCGGGCCTTGGAGGAATCCCTGGTGCGCTGGGGGATTCCCTACCTGGTGGTCGGCGGCCTGCGCTTCTACGACCGCCGTGAGATCAAGGATGTGCTGGCCTACCTGCGCCTGCTGGTCAATCCCGCCGACACCGTCAGTCTGTTGCGGGTTCTCAACGTGCCCCGCCGCGGCATCGGCAAGACCACGGTCGAGCGCCTCACCGATGCCGCCAACCAGCTGGGCCTGCCCCTCTGGGAGGTGGTCACCGACGCCGAGGCCGTGCGCTCCCTCGGCGGGCGCTCGGCCAAGGGCCTGCTGCAGTTCGCGGAACTGATCCATGATTTGGCGCGCCGGGCCCAGGACTCTCCCCCCTCCGAGCTGGTACAGCGGGTGATGGAGCAGAGCGGCTACGTGGCCGAACTGATCGCCGAAGCCAGCGACGAATCCGAAGAACGCCGCCGCAACCTCCAGGAGCTGGTCAATGCCGCCCTGCAATACCAGGAGGAAAACGAGGAGGGCTCCCTGGAGGGCTTCCTGGCCAGCGCCGCCCTGGCCAGCGACGCCGACAGCAAGGACACCGCCGCCGACCGGGTCACCCTGATGACCCTCCATGCCAGCAAGGGACTGGAGTTTCCAGTGGTCTTCCTGGTGGGACTGGAGCAGGGATTGTTTCCCAGCTATCGCTCCCTTGAGGATCCCGCCGCCCTGGAAGAGGAACGACGCCTTTGTTATGTGGGCCTCACCCGGGCCAAGGAGCGCCTGTTCCTAAGCCATGCCAGCGAACGGCGTCTGTGGGGCGGCATGCGCGAACCGGCGGTGCCCTCGGTGTTTCTTTCCGAGCTGCCCGCCGAGCTCCTGCAGGGGGATCTGCCCCAGAGCGGCGGCGCGGCCATCCGCCGCGAACAGCGGTTGGAGCGGCTCACCCGCGTCGACCGGGACGACAGCCGACGGGTGGCGGCCGGAGGTGAAGCGGCCCGCCCCGCCAATGCCGTGCGGCGCCGCGCCCCGGCCCGACCCTGGGCCGTGGGCGATCCGGTGCGGCATGCCAGCTTCGGGGTCGGCACGATCACCCACCTTTTCGGCTCCGGGGAGAGGCTCTCCCTGGCGGTGAAGTTTGAGGGGATGGGACCCAAAATTCTGGATCCCCGCCTGGCCCCAATCGAACCTGTCTCCACCGATCCGGCGTGAACCCGGGCGCCACTGCAGCCCTGGGGCCAGT
>JAPLIF010000316.1 GCA_026389255.1 Cyanobacteriota bacterium | reverse complement strand
GCGCAGGGGAGCCAATTCGGCCTGGGCGCAGGACTCCTCCAGCACCTGCAGATTGGCGAGGGCCGGGGCCACAACCCGATCCGCCGAGCCATAGGGCCCCTCTGCCGGAGCTACGGCGGCGTTGTCATGGAAGAGCGCCAGACGATCGGCCAGGGCATCGATCGCCGAGTCCGCCAATCCCTGGCGCTGCAGCACGAGGGGCAGCAGGGCCTCCTGGTCGAATTGGCGCATCTGAACGGCCGCCTCGATCACCACTCCTGGGCCATGGAATCGGGCCTGATCGGCGGGGCCATGGATATCGCGCACGCCGAGGTAGAGGTCGGGGGCCAGACGGCGATTGAGCCGCACTTCCTCGAGGCAATCCTGGCGCCGCAATGGGGCGGTGCCGAAATCAACGAAACCCAGTTGCACAGGCTTCCTTAATTTGTAGGCAAAGGGACCCGTCAACAGGATCCAGGAAATATGGGTTTCCAACAGCTGGATCTCCTGCACCGGGTGGTCGTAGGCGGCCGGTTTGAGCAGGGAGGCGATCAGGGGATCCATCAGGGAGAGGAGGTTGCTCTGGCCATTACCGGAAAGGCGGTCCGGTGCCACCGTTGCGCAAACTCCGTAGCCATTGCAGGCTGGGATCCCCCTCAAACTCCGGCGGTAGCGGCTGGGGGTCAAGCGGGGCAGCCGCCCGGCGCTGGCCCCCGGGCCCTGATCCCTTGGGAGGGGCATCGGGGGCCAGAGCCCGCATCCATCGGCTCAGGCCTGCGCCCAGGAGCACCAGCGCCACCAAGGCGACCAGGGCGACGGCCAGCACCCCGGCCAACTGCAGTAAACCCAGGCCGAGGTGGGTCAATCCCTTGATGAGATTGGCGATGGCCGTGCTCACCAGAAGTACCGTATCCAGCTGGGATGGGAGCCGCAGCAGGACCAACAGCAGGGCGATGCCCGCAGTCACCAGCAGCAGCCCCATCAACACCTGCCGCAAACGGCTGATGCGCCGCCGCCGTCGGGGTGGTCGCGAACTGCGGTTGGACGTGGCCAATGAGGGATTGGGCAGCTGCAGGTTGCGGGAACTACGGGGTATGCGGGGTAGGGACATGGCTGGACAGAGCGACTCAGGCCTTCATGGCTCCAGCAAATGGCCGGCCCCACGCATCCAACGTTCAAATTCCATCAGCACCAACTCATTGGGGCAATCGATCAGGGACAGGTCGTGGACTGTGCAATCCCCCTGGCCGCCGTGATGCAGCGAAAGATGAAAACGGTCGCCGCTGAGGCCACAGACTTCGGGATCACTGCGGACGACCACATCAAGGTCGGCCCCGAGCCGGGTCACGCGGCGGCGCAGTTCGGACCAGCTCATCACCATGGCTGCGGCTCCCAGGATGAATCAGGGTAGGAGCCAGCTCACCTTGGACTTGGCGACCCCGATCCGGGGCGAGCCGGAGGGCCGGAGGGGGGAACCGCAGGCACCGAGAAGGGCGGGGGGGCCGGCGCGGTGGTGGGGGCGGTGCTGGCCGCCCGGTAGGGAGCAGGCGCCGGTAAGGGAGCCAGGGAGGAGAGTCCCGCCGTTAGGGCCAGGGCCGCCAGGCCACCCAGCGGGGCGGCCAGCCGCTGGGCCAGGGGTTCGGCCTGACGCAGTTCCCGCCGCCGCAGCGGTTGGACCAGGGGTTGGGATAGGGGTGGTTGCAGATGCAGACGGGGATCGAGGCGCAGGCTGTCGAGGACCCGGACCAGGTCAGCCAGTTCGGCATCGTCGAGCTGGACCTCCAGGGGGGCGACCCCGGACTGACCACTCCGCAATACCAGGAGATGCTGACCAGCACCCCCAGGGGCAATGCCAACGGGTTCAGAAGCCGTTCCAAAGGGGCGGGCCACCCCACTCATCAAATAACGGGCGTAGGGCAATACCCCATTGATCAAGGCCACCAGGTGATCCAGTCGTCCCTCCAACTGGGGTCGGCCAGCCCAATCGAGGGTGATTCCCAAAGCATCAGGGCCATGGCCAGCTGAAACATCTGGAAAGCCTTCCAGTTTCAAGCGACAGCTTTGCTGCCCGTAGACAAGGGTTTGTTTCATGGGGCGTTCTTATCAGGCCACCACATCCATCAGGCAGGCCCGCAGCCGCTCAAAGCCGCCGGGACCAGCCCCAAGGGCCAAGGCTTGAACCAAGGCAAGCCGTTGGCGATGGCCGCTCACGGGATCGAGAAGGGTCTGGACGCTGCTGCGGCGAGGATTCATGCGCTCGCGCAAAAGGTCGGAAAAGCGAGATTGAAACAACTGCCAGCGCTCCTCCATGACCTCCGGAGGCTCAGCCGTAGATAGCAGCCCCCGCAACATCGGGTAGAGACGATCGGCCATGGTGCAGAGAATCCGAATCAGGGCATCGGTCTCCCGGCTATCCAGGAAACCGCGTCGGCAGGCACGACGCAGCGGATTATGGCAGCGGCGCTTCCACAGCTCCACCCGATTAGGGAAGAGCTCGCCGTAGCCGAGCTGCTGGCTCATCCAGACCATTGCCTCTCCGCCATTGAAATCGAGGGCTTCGGTGCACAACAGCATCAGGTCTAGACGCTCCATGCCCCGGCGGGAAAGGGGACG
>JAPLIF010000160.1 GCA_026389255.1 Cyanobacteriota bacterium | reverse complement strand
GGCGGCAAGAACAAATTGCAGGGCTTCTTTGTGGGCCAGTTGATGAAGCAGACCGGCGGCCGCGCCGACCCCAAGCTGGCCAACCAGATCCTGATGGAGAAGCTCAAGGGTTGAGGGCCAGGGCTGCGGCCAGCTGCTGTTCGAGGGCCTCGCCATCCCCATCGTTGTTGATCAGCCGATCGGCCAGGGCCTGTTTGCGGTCCAGGGGCCACTGGGCGGCGATGCGGGCGCGGGCCTCCTGCTCCGCCAGCCCGTCGCGCCTTAGCAGGCGCTGGAGTTGGGCCTCGGTGCGGCACGTCACCAGCCACACCTCGCTGCACAACGATTCCAGGCCGGTCTCAAAAAGCAGCGGAATCATCAGCACCACCACGGGCTCGGGGGCCAGCCGCTGCAATTCCGCCTCGAAGCGCTGGCGGACCAGGGGATGCACCAGCTGCTCCAGCCAGCGGCGTTCCAGCGGATCGGCGAAGATGATGCGCCCCAAGGCCGCCCGATCGATGCTGCCGTCAGCCCTGGCGGCCACCGGAGCGCCGTAGCGGTCCAGGACGGCCAGGGCTCCGGGGCTGCCTGGGGCCAGGGCCCCCCGGGCGTAGAGGTCCGCATCCAGCACCGGTAGGCCGAATCGCCCGGCCAGCAGCTGGCCCACCGTGCTTTTGCCCGTGGCGATGCCGCCGGTGAGGCCGATGCGGCGCTGGGGGCCCTGGAATCTGGCGCGGATCACGGCGGCACGGCTGCGTGGCTGCTCGGTGGCCCGGTGGCCTGGCGGGCGCGCGAGCGCTCCAAGCCTTCATCTTGGCAATCGGGGTTGGTTTCCAGGGTTCCCGGCGGGGCGAGAAGATGGGCGGCACTGCTGTGCCGTACCCACCGTGACCGACTTGGCCCCGTCCGGTTCTCGCTGGCAACCCGTCGCCGGTGGCATCACCGCCCCCACTGGCTTCCTGGCGGCGGGCATCACGGCGGGATTGAAGCCCTCCGGCAATCCCGACCTGTCCCTGTTGCTGGCCCCTGAAGGCGCCGTGGGCGCCGGCAGCTTCACCCTCAACCGGGTGCGGGCCGCTTGCGTCGATCTCTGTGCCGAGCGGCTGGCGGCCCGGGGCGGCCAGGTGCGGGCGGTGCTCACCAATTCGGGCCAGGCCAATGCCTGCACCGGCGTGCGGGGGCTGGCGGATAGTCTCAGCGCCACCGCCGAACTGGCCCGGCGCCTCAACCTGGCACCCGAGGAGGTGCTGATCGGCTCCACCGGTGTGATTGGCGTGCCGATCCCGATGGCCATCCTGGTGGCGGGCCTGGATCCGCTGGTGGCGGCCCTGGCCCCCAAGGGCGGCGATGCGGCGGCCCGGGCGATCCTGACCACCGATTTGGTGGCGAAGCAAATCGCCCTGGAGGCCGACCTGGGCGGCCGCCGCGTGCGCATCGGCGGCATGGCCAAGGGTTCGGGGATGATCCACCCCGACATGGCAACGATGCTGGGCTATCTCAGTTGTGATGCCGGCGTGCCGGCCGATGTCTGGCAGGCGATGGTGAAGCGGGCGGTGGATCGCTCGTTCAATGCGATCACGGTGGACGGCGACACCAGCACCAATGACATGTTCCTGGCCTTTGCCGCCGGCGAGCTCCTGGGCCCCGAGCACTTTGACGCCCTGGAGGCCGGCCTGACGGCGGTGTCGCAACACCTGGCCCGGGCCATTGCCCGCGATGGCGAAGGCGCCACCTGCCTGATCGAGGTGCGGGTGGAGGGGGCCGCCGATGGGGCCGGCGCCCGCGCCATCGCCCGCACCATCTGCGGCTCATCCCTGGTGAAGTGCGCCATCCATGGCCGTGACCCCAACTGGGGCCGGATCGTGGCCGCCGCGGGCCGGGCCGGGGTGCCCCTGGATCCTGGGGCCCTGGCCCTCTGGCTGGGTCCCCACCAGCTGATGGCCGCGGGCCAGCCCTTGGCCTTCGACCGCCCGGCGGCCTCCGCCTACCTCCATGCCTGCGCCGCCGGCGCCTACCTCCAGGACGACACGGTGGCCATCCGCCTCCAGCTGGGGGATGGGCCTGGAGAGGGGGTCGCCTGGGGCTGCGATCTATCGGATCAATACGTGCGCATCAATGCTGATTACACGACGTAGGAGGAGACCCACTGTGCCGCAAGGGATTTGAGGGGTCTTGGATCGACGCTTACGCAACGCTTACGGAGGAGACAGACGTAAAACTCTGTGCTCATCTGGAAATCGTTACGTTCAAGTCGAGGTCTTTTGCTCAGATCCCCTGCAGGGCAGAGGATTTTTCCGTAAGCAACGCCCTTTTGACGCTTTCAGGGCGCTGGTTTTTGCGCTTTCCGCATAGACCCTCGACTCGTCACAAGGGAGGCAGAACGCTGCTTAAGCAGCGACACTGGGAGCAAGGCAATAGACGCCAGTGACCGATTCAGTGACCTTCACCACCCAAGAAGCAGACCACGAGGAGACGGGTGAAGACCTGGGCGGTCTCGATGACCTGCTGGCATCGCTGAGGTCAGACGACGAACCAGCGCCTAAGCGAGGTCGAGGCAGAGCGAAGAAGGAAGCACCCGCCAAGGATTTCAAGGCAGTGCTCTGGGCAACTGCCGACAAACTTCGTGCCCAGATGGATGCGGCGGAATACAAGCATCTGGTTCTGGGTCTGATCTTCCTCAAATACATCTCAGACACCTTTGCCGCCCAGCAAGGGAAGGTGCTGCTGATGGTCAGCGACCCTGACTCTGACAACTACGTGGGTGATGACCCTGCGGAGCACCAGGCATCGCTGGAAGACCGTGACTACTACACCCAGGAGAACGTGTTCTGGGTGCCTGCTGATGCTCGCTGGGAATCGCTACGGGCACGGGCAAAGCAACCTGATATTGGTCAACTGATTGATAAGGCACTGGTTGCCATCGAGAACGAGAACCTTCCCTTGAGGGGCAAGTTGGATAAGCGTTTTGGCGCTGCCCAACTGGAACCAGGGCGGATGGGTGAACTTGTGGATCTGATTTCCACCATTGGATTTGCCGACGACCAG
>JAPLIF010000087.1 GCA_026389255.1 Cyanobacteriota bacterium | reverse complement strand
AGGTTGACCTCGTCGACGTAGAGCAGGCCGCGATTCGCCTTGGCCAGCAGGCCGGGCTCGAAGGCCCGCACCCCTTCGCCGAGGGCCTTTTCGATGTCGATGGTGCCGCAGAGCCTGTCTTCGGTGGCCCCCAGGGGCAGGTCCACCATCGGCACCTGGCGCTGTTCGCTTTCTAGGGTTTCACCCGCCTCGGCCCGTTGGCGCACCTCGGCGCTCTGCAGGTCCGGATCGCTGGTGGAGCTGTTGTAGGGATCTCCAGCCACCACCTCGATGTCCGGCAGCAGGTCGGCGAGGGCCCGGATCGTGGTGGAGTTGCCCGTGCCCCGATCCCCCATGATCATCACGCCGCCGATGCGGGGATCGATGACATTGAGCAGCAGGGCCAGCTTCATCTCCTCCTGGCCGACGATGGCCGTAAAGGGGAAGACCCTGCGCTTCCTGGACTGACTCACGGGGCGGCCATTGGCGATAATCCGGATTGTTTCACAGGGGCGGCTTCAGGGCCTGGGCCCGGGGTAGGGCCCACGGGCAGCAGGCTCAGCACCTGGGGGGGGGTGGCGTCGGCGGGATAGATCAGCCGCACCCGCACCAGGCGGCTTTCGCCCGGGGCCAGCCGCACCAGGCCCAGGGCGGGACCCATCTCGCCGGCCCGCTGCACCAGATGGAACGCCTGGGGGCCGAGGACCGCCGCCGGCACCCCATTCGAAGGGGAGAGGGGGGCATCCCCAGGGCTCAGTCCGGCCACTTCCACCGTGCCGCGAAACACCACGGGACCCGATCCAGGGGCGCCAGCGGCGAAGCGCAGGCCCCCTTCCGCCAGGTCGCGCTTGAGGGGCGATTCGAGGGCCAGGGCCAGGGTCACCGGCGTAGCGGTGTCGTTGCGCAGGGGGATTTGAAGTTGGTATTCAACGCCGTAGTTGCCGTGGGCGGCCCAGGCGGTGCCCCCGTAGAACACCTTCATTTCGGCCGTTTGCACCTGGCCGCTGCCCAGCCGGCCCCGCTCCAGCGAGGCGATCGGCCAGGAAATGGGCGCCCGCCGCACCGACAGGCTGGTGCTGCCTGGATCATTGAGCCGCCCCCGCCAGGTGGCCCCCACCTGGATGCCGCTGACCCGCGAATAGGTGATCGGTCCGCTGGCGCCCCGGGGCGTGGGGCTGTGTTCCTTGGGACTCAGGCCGTCACCGGTCAACATCGCCTGCCAGAGCGCCGCTGGGGGCGGTCCAGCGAGCGGGCCGTAGGCCGCCATTAGGGCCACATCCACCGGCCCATCGCTGCGCAGGCGCAACTGCAGGTTGCGGCCATTGAGCAGGGGGTCGATGCCGCGCACCGGAATCGGCAGGGTCAGCAGGGTGCTGAGTTGGCCAGCCGGCAGGGTCCAGCCCTGGGGCAGGCGGGGGTTGGGGGCCCGACCGAGCAGTTCGGTGGCGACCCGGCTGCCCGGGCCCGACCAGACGGGGCTGAGGCCCTGGCGCAGCAGGGGCGGCAGGGGCAGAAACGGGGCCGCGCTTTCGTCGGGATCCAGCGACTGTGATAAAGAGGTGGCCCCCCCCAGCAGCTCCAGCCGCACCGGGCGCGGGCCCCGGGGGGCCGCCACCACGGCCAGCCACAGGGTCGAATCCAAGCGGCTCGGCTGGCCGGCGTAGACATGGTGGCTGAACAGGCCAAACATGCCGTTGAGGGGCCCATTGAGGTGGGCCTCCGGGTGGGGTCCGAGGGGCGCAAAGGTGGACAGCAGGATGCCCTGGCCCCGGATCAGCTCCGGATTGTTGTCGTTGATCAGCAACGTCCCATCCAGCCCCCCGGGCAGGGGCGCCACGGTCTGGGGGCGCAGCACACTGGTTTGGGGCGGTTGGGCCAGGGCGGCGGGCCACCAGCTGGCATGGCCCCAGATCAGGCCCATCACCAACCACCGAACCGCCGCCAGGGGCGCTGCCAGCCGGGACAGCAGCGCCCTCATGGCTGGGGGGGCAGGCTGGTGGTGTCCACCAGGGTGCGGGATGCGGCGGCGGCCATGGCCCGGATCAACTCGGCCGAGCGGGGGTCATTGAACGGGCCCTTGACCATGAAGGCCGCCACCGCCCGCTGGCCGTTGGGCAATTCGATCAGGGCCGCGTCGGCGTAGGCGATACCGATGTCGCCGGTTTTGTTGAAGGCGCTGATGCCGTAGCCCAGCAGCTCGCTGTCCGGATCCGAGGACTCCTTGCCCAGGCCCTTGAGCAGGCCGGCGGGGATGAGGGTGTTGGTGCGGGAGCTGGCCATGATTTCGCGGTAAAGATCCCGGGCCCGGGGGCTGAGTTTTTCGCCGCTATCCACCAGGGCGATGGTGCGGGCCAGGTCGTGGCTGCTGGTCGTGTTGGTGCCGTTGAGGTCGGGCAGCCAGTTGTTGATCACCGTGGCACTGAGGCCCAGGGCGCGGAAGCGTTCGTTGACCGCCACGCTTCCCCCCAGCCGCTTGATCATCAAGTTGGTGGCGGTGTTGTCGCTGACGCGGATCATCTCGGTGGCCGCCTCGTACACCGGAAAGCGGCTGCCGATCGGTTTATTACCCATCCAACCGGCGCCCCCAGCCTGCACCTCCTTGGTCAGCGGCAGCAGGTCGTTCCAGCGCAACCGGCCGGCATCGAGGGTGTCGAGGCCAACCAGCAGGATTGGGCTCTTGATCGAACTGGCGGCGGG
>JAPLIF010000281.1 GCA_026389255.1 Cyanobacteriota bacterium | reverse complement strand
ATCACGACACTCAACTTGTCGATCGGGACCACCCGGGCCAGGGGCCCCAGCTGGATCGCCCGGAACCAACACAACCAGGACACCCCGGTGGCCAGACCGGAGAACAACAGAAACAACAAGCTGCGACGGGGTAATTCGAGGGGGGATTGCCATTCACCCCGGCCCAACACCACCGCCACCAGCAGCAACAGAACCACCACCGTGCGCAGCAGGGTTGCCAGATTGCTAGGGACCCCCTGCACCCCAATCTTGGCCAACAGGGAGGTCAAAGCAGCCGTCACAGCCGCCAGAACGGCCCAGATCTGCCATTGGCTCCAAAGAGATCCCATCACGGTCGAACGCCTTTGGTCTGCTCCTGCCTAACAGACCCCTCCCCGGGGCCCGGCGGGTGTTCCCTTGGGCGGGGCCAGGCCGGGGACGGCTCGGCCCCGCGTCCTGAGTACGGCCTCGGCCACGGTGAGATCAAAGGGCGTGGTGACTTTGATGTTGGAGGGAGGAGCCTCCAACACATGCACCGGCCAACCCAGTCGCTCGAACAGGGCGCCATCGTCGGTCACCGTCCAACCCTCGGCCTCGGCCTTGGCATGGGCCTGGCGCAGGGGGGCCACCCCAAAGCCCTGGGGTGTCTGGGCCGCCCATAACAGCGAGCGATCGGGGGTCGCCCTGATGCGACCGCCCTCCCCCACCTCCTTGATGGTGTCGGTGACCGGGGTGGCGGCAATGATGCCTGCCCCGGCAAGGATCGCCTCGCCGAGGGCCTCGCAACAGCGATGTAGCAGGTCCGGTTCGACCAGGCAGCGGGCGCCATCGTGAATCAACACCTGCTCGGCGTCCTTTGGCAAGGCCGCCAGGCCCCGACGCACCGAATCCTGGCGGGTGTCGCCCCCCACGATCCAGACCACGGGCGTCGAAGGGGATATCGCTGTTGAACCCTGACATGCCTCCGCCACCAGGGCCGCGATGGCTTCCGCATCGACCGGCTGACCCACAATCCCGATCCAACGGACAGCCCCACAGGCGAGGGCCGCGTCCAGGGTCCAGGCCAACAAGGGGCGTCCCGCCAGGGGAAGGAGCAACTTGTTCCCCGCCGCCCCCATGCGCCGGCCGCTTCCGGCGGCCGCAATCAGTAAATGCACAGGATTTCCTCTCTCGATAACAAACCAAAGGGATTCTTGTCCATACAATCAGGCCCCGGTCCCATCCACCGCCCAGCCGAGGCCCGATGCGCGCGTTATTTCTGATTCCAGGCGATGCCGTCAGGCAGCTCCAGACCCTGCCGGCGGTGGCGGCAACGGCCCAGCAGCTGAAATTCCAGATCCAGGTGGCCTGTCCACCCTCGGTTAGCACGATCTGGGAACTCGTTCCCGAGGTGGAGAAGGTGATCCCCTTCAACGATGCCGATGCCACCCTGGCGGACTGGACCAACTTGATGGGATCCGTTCGGGATCCCGATTTCCAGGCCTGCATCAACCTGGCCGAGGGACGCCAGGTTGATTGGATGCTGTCCATGAGCCATATTCCCAAGCGGCTGGCCGCCTCGGGCTTCTCCGCCACCGAAAAGATCAACCCCCTTGACCAAGGCTGGCCCCCCCAGAGGCTGGCGCCCTACGTGGCTCCCATCGGAGTTCAACTGGACGCCCAGGCCTTTCGCCTTGTGCTGCCCAAATCGAGCCTTCAAAAGGCCGCCGGGGCCCTGCCCCCGGGCCAGGGCCCCGTGCTGTTGGTGGCGCCAAACGGTGGCACTTTGGACTGGCCCCAGGAAAACTGGGCGGCCGTGACCCAAAGCATCCGGTTGAAACTCAACGATCTCAGGGTCCAGCAACCGCTCCCCCCCGGTTCCCCATGGTCCCAACGGGCCGCCCAGGTGGCATCCAGCGACGTGGTGCTGGCCAGTGATCCAACCACCATCGAACTGGCGCTGTTCTGTGGCGTGCCCTTGGTGGCCCTGGGCAGGCTGGCGGAGGACTTACCGGCGAGGGCGGGTGTGACTGGGCTGGGCGGAGCCACACCGCTCGATCAGGTGAGTGTGGACAACGTGCTTGGAGCCCTGGGCCTTGACTAACTTCAAGGCCAGCTGGCCCCCAGACCGATGAGCTGGCCACGGGGCTGGCTGGCGCGCTGGAGACGCCCGCCTTCCAGCCGCTCGAGGCTGCCCTGGCTGCCGGTCCTGGCCCTGGGGGGTTTGGTGAACCTGGCCGCCTCTCTGTACAGGGTCACGGAAGGCTGGGATTGGGGCGATTGCTACTGGATGGTGCTGATCACCCTGAGCACGCTGGGCTTCAGCGACCCCCACACCAATATCTTGACGGCAGCGGGCCGGGTGGTGACGGCCTTTCTGATCGCTGGGGGACTGGTGGTCGTGCAACTCACCATCCGTAGCCTGCTGGGGTTGGCTGAGTCAGGCTATTTCCGGCGCCTGCGGGATCGCCGCCTTCGCCGTTGGATCAAGCGCATGAACAATCACGTTATTCTTTGCGGCTATGGCCGCATCGGCCGCGAAATCGCCGAGCAACTCAACCGCGAGGGGGTGAGGCTGCTGGTGATTGAAACCGATCAGGCCTGCAAGGAGGCCGCCGAGGAGCGGGGACTGTCGGTCTTGCTGGCGGATGCCACGCTGGATGAAACCCTGATGGAAGCCGGCATCCAACACTGCCGCAGCCTGGTGGCGGCCCTCAGCAGCAATGCGTCCAATCTCTATGTGGTCCTCAGTGCCAGGGGCCTGGCACCAGACTGCCGGCTGATCGCCCGGGCTGACAGCGAAGAGGCCGCCCGCAAACTGAGGCTGGCCGGCGCCGACCAGGTGGTGAGCCCCTATGTCGCTGGGGGGCGCACGATGGCCGCTACAGCCCTCAGGCCCCTGGCCGTCAGTTTCATGGAGCTGCTGGCGGGCTCCGAATGCGAAGTCGAGGAGTTCCAACTCAGTAGCGATCCCCAGCGTCTGGGGGAACTGCAGGGAGCCAGCCTCGAAGATTTGCACCTGCGCCGTCGCAGTGGTGCCCTAGTGCTGGCGGTGCGCAACCCGAAAGGGGAGGTCATGGAGGGGCAGTCCCTGATTGCCAACCCTGGTGGTCATGTCCGCCTGGAACCGGGACAGCTCCTTGTCGTCATGGGTAGCCAGGAGCAATTGAGCCGATTAAGG
>JAPLIF010000363.1 GCA_026389255.1 Cyanobacteriota bacterium | reverse complement strand
CCTGACGTCTCTCTCGACCCTGCTGGCGGTTGAGGAGGGTCCTTCGGGCCTGGAAGCAGCCTTGAGACGTCTTTGCTTTGAGGCGGAGGCGGCCGTTCGCACCGACAGCCAGATCCTGCTCCTCTCCGATCGCTGCAGCGGAGGCATCAGCGCTGCGTCCATGGCCATACCACCCCTTTTGGCCATTGGGGCTGTCCATCACCACCTCCTGAAACTTGGCCTGCGGCTGCAGGCCTCCATTGTGATCGAAACCGGCCAGTGCTGGACCACCCACCATCTGGCTTGTCTGATCAGCTATGGCGCCAGTGCGGTCTGCCCCTGGATGGCCTGGGAAACCAGTCGTCACTGGTTGGCCCATCCCAAGACCCAATCCCTGATCGAAAGGGGCAAGCTACCGGCCCTGACACCCGTCAAGGTCCAAGAAAATGTACGCCAAGCCCTTGAAGATGGCCTGCGCAAAATTCTCTCTAAAATCGGTATATCCCTGCTTGCGAGCTATCACGGGGCCCAAATTTTTGAGGCGATCGGTATCGGCGCCGATGTGATCGATCTGGCCTTCACCGGCACCACCAGCCGGGTGGCTGGTCTCAGCATGGAAGAACTGGCCAGCGAAACCCTCGCCTTCCACAGCAAGGCCTATCCCGAACTCAACCGCACCAAGCTGGAGTTCATGGGTTTTGTGCAGTACCGGAGCGGTGGAGAATTTCACCTGAACAGCCCCGAAATGGCTAAGGCCCTGCATGCCGCCGTGGCTGCGGGTCCGGGTTACGACCACTTCAACACCTATCGCCAACTCCTTGAACATCGGCCAGTCACGGCCCTGCGGGACCTGCTCGAACTCACGCCTGCTGCAACCCCATTGCCCCTGGAGGAGGTGGAGAGTGTCGAAAGCATCTGCTCCCGCTTTTGCACGGGTGGCATGAGCCTCGGGGCCCTATCTCGGGAGGCCCACGAAGTCCTGGCAGTGGCCATGAACCGGATCGGAGGCAAGAGCAACAGCGGCGAGGGGGGCGAAGATCCAGCCCGCTACCACCCTCTCCACGATGTCGATGGCGCAGGCCACAGCCATCAAACAGATTGCCTCCGGTCGCTTCGGTGTGACCCCGGCCTATCTACGCAGTGGCAAGCAACTTGAGATCAAGGTCGCCCAGGGGGCCAAACCGGGGGAAGGGGGCCAGTTACCAGGCCCCAAGGTGGATGCCTACATTGCCTGGTTGCGCAATAGCAAACCAGGGGTGGCCTTGATATCGCCTCCTCCCCACCACGACATTTATTCCATCGAAGATCTTGCCCAGCTGATCCATGACCTACACCAGGTGCATCCGCAAGGGAAGGTGTCAGTGAAACTGGTTGCCGAAATCGGCATCGGCACGATTGCCGCCGGCGTTGCCAAAGCCAATGCCGATGTCATCCAAATCTCAGGCCACGATGGTGGAACCGGGGCCTCACCCCTGAGCTCGATCAAACATGCCGGCAGTCCCTGGGAGCTAGGGCTCAGCGAAGTCCACCGGAGCTTGCTGGCCAACGGGCTTCGGGATCGGGTACTGCTGCGTGCCGATGGCGGCCTCAAAACCGGCTGGGATGTGCTCATGGCGGCCCTGCTTGGCGCCGAAGAATATGGTTTCGGCTCCGTAGCCATGATTGCCGAAGGCTGCATCATGGCCAGGGTTTGCCACACCAATAATTGCCCAGTCGGTGTAGCAACACAGAAAGAATCTCTGCGCAAGCGGTTCACAGGCCTGCCCGATCATGTGGTCAATTTCTTCCTTTTTGTGGCCCAAGAGGTACGCCAACTTCTCAGCGTGCTCGGCTTCGCCCGCCTCGAAGATTTGATCGGCCGCACCGAGCTGCTGCGGACCAGGGCAGTCAAACTGACCAAAACCAGCCAGGTGGACCTTAGCTGCCTGCTGAGCCCAATCCCCCAGGCAAAGGATCGTTCCTGGCTGATTCACGACCGGGATGCCCACGGTAATGGTGTAATTCTTGAAGATCAACTCTTGGCTGATCCCGCTGTCATGGCGGCCATTGAGGGCAATGGTCACTTGGGCCGAAATCTGAAAATCCTCAACACCGACCGCAGCGTTGGGGCTCGCCTAGCCGGTGAAATTGCCGAGCGATATGGCAACACAGGATTCGGGGGTGAGATCAATCTTCAGTTCGAAGGTGCTGCGGGACAGAGCTTTGGAGCCTTCTTGTTGAAGGGCCTGAACCTCCGCCTCGTCGGTGAAGCCAACGATTATGTCGGCAAAGGCATCAATGGAGGTCGACTTACTGTGATCCCACCCCCCTCCTGCACCCATCCAGGGGGAAAAGTCATCCTGGGCAATACCTGTCTCTACGGCGCCACCGGTGGCGAGCTTTATGCCCTCGGCCGAGCCGGTGAACGATTTGGGGTGCGTAACAGTGGCGCCCGCACGGTTGTTGAGGGGGCAGGGGACCACTGCTGCGAATACATGACCGGAGGGATCGTCGTTGTGCTGGGAACCACCGGACGTAACGTCGCTGCGGGCATGACAGGTGGCGTCGCGTTCCTGTTGGATGAGGCCGACGGGGTCCAGCACCGCCTCAATCCCGGCACGGTGAGTCTTCACCCACTCACCACCGATGAACAGGATGATCTGCTGAAGCCCCTGCTTGAAGCCCATCTGGCCCACACGGGGAGTGCCAGAGCGGCCACGATCCTGGCGGACTGGGCGAATTGGAAAACCCGTTTCAAGGTGGTTGTGCCACCCAGCGAGAAAGCCTTGGTTGGTTTGGCGACGCTTGAGCCCGTGGCGGTTTAAGGGTCGTCGTCGCCTCCATTCAAAAAAACATCCTCGCTGAGCTTCTCGATCAGCGGGGATGTTGGCGCATGAGGCCTTGAACCTCGCCAGCGTGATAGCTGCTGCGTGTCAACGGAGTGCTGACCACTTGCAGGAAACCAAGCTCACGTTCACCGTGGTGCCGATAGCCATCAAATTGTTCTGGGCTGACGAACCGGTCAACCGGCAAATGCTTGGGTCCCGGGGAGAGATATTGGCCAATAGTCACGATGTCGACTGAATGACGACGCAGGTCTGAAAGCACCTCCATCACCTCCGCGTCGGTTTCCCCCAGTCCCACCATCAGGCCTGATTTCGTATAAGTACGGGGCCACCCCTGGTGCACCCTCCCCAGGAGTTCAAGCGAACGGGCATAAATGGCTTGGGGCCTGGCCTTTCGATAGAGGCTGGGCACCGTTTCGATGTTGTGATTCAGGACTTCGGGTGCGGCCTCCATCACGGTCTCTAGGGCATTCCAGTCACCGCAGAAATCAGGAATCAGCAACTCAATCGTTGTGGCTGCAGACCGTTGCCGAACGGAGTTGACGCAGGCGACGAAATGGCCGGCACCACCATCGGCCAGATCATCGCGGTTAACCGATGTGATCACAACGTGGCGCAGGCCCAATCGCTCCACCGCCTCACCGAGACGCCCGGGCTCGGTGGCATCCAGGGGTCTCACCGAACGGTCAAAGTCGATGTCGCAATAGGGGCAGGCCCTGGTGCACCCTGGACCCATGATCAAGAACGTAGCGGTACCGCCGGCAAAACATTCCCCGATGTTGGGACAACTGGCCTCCTGGCAAACCGTGTTCAACTGCAGATCGAGCAGCAGATCGGCTACGGCCCCAATGCGCTCCCGCTGGGGGGCTTTGACGCGTAACCAAGGCGGTTTAGGAGCGACCGAAGTCATGGAGTCGAGACAGAGGGGGAAAAAACCACAGGAACAGTGCCCCCAGGCAGCCCATTGAGGATCCAATCCTAGGTAAGCCAGCGGCCCGGCTTGGGATCCGAATCCACCATGGTGCCTGGGTGCCCTTGGAGGCGAGCGTTCGATCGCTTAGAGTTGATACAACGGGATGTGGCGCAGCTTGGTAGCGCACTTCGTTCGGGACGAAGGGGCCGCAGGTTCGAATCCTGTCATCCCGATTAATCAATCGCCGCTGTGAAGCAACCCCTGATCAACCTAGTTCGGCGCCCGGGTATCCCCTTGGTGTGACGAAGCGGCCATCTTTGACATAGCTAGTGCTGTTGCCAACCAGCAACAGCGTCAACATGTCAACCTCCGCCATGGCCACGTTCTCCAGGGTGGTGAGCGTCAGAGCTTCCCCGTGTCGACCAAGCTGGCGGGCGATCAACACTGGCGTAGTGGGCTGTCGCTGCTCCATCAAGAGATCAAGGGCACGGCCCAGCTGCCAATCCCGACCCTTTGAACGGGGGTTGTAAAGGGCGACGACGAAATCCCCTGCCGCAGCCCCCCGGAGGCGATCTTCGATCACGGGCCAGGGAGTGAGTCGATCGCTCAGGCTGATGGTGCAGAAATCGTGCATCAGGGGAGCACCCGCCCTGGCTGCCGCTAGCTGAAGCGCAGAGATTCCGGGATGGACCTGAAAGAGAGGGCGCTCGATCACAGGCAAATCAAGCCATTGTTCGAGGGCCAGACCCGCCATGCCATAGATGCCACTCTCCCCAGAGGAGATCAGGGCAACCTGCAGACCCTGGGCCGCCAGGGCAAGAGCCTCGGCGCAACGGGCCCGTTCCTCGGTAAGGCGCCCATCCCGCCGCAGCTGATCCGGCCGGCGCAGGGGCTCCAGCAGATCCAGATAGAGACTGTATCCCGCCCAGACTCCACATCGGGCGAGCGCCCAGCGCCCATCGCCGGTCAGAAGATCCAGGGAGCCGGGACCACTACCAACAAGGTGGAGCTCACCACGGGCCGGCCCCCACTGCTCGCCTGCCTCGGCCACGGCCAGGGTGGCGGCTCCCTTTTCCCCGGCTCCGGCACGGGCGACCGTTTTGGGTAGCACCAAAGTCGCCCCGGTCCCATCGCCTCCAGCAGCCGCGAGCAGGGCAGCCGCCTCAGCGACGCTGGCGGTACCCATCTCCTGTTCCACAACCCTTGAGGGGTTTGGGACTGGTACCTCCGCCAAAACAGGAGCTGAGAAACAAACCAGTCTCCAGCCATGCCGTTCGACCAGGATTCGCAGGGCCGGCTCATCGGCCTTGCGATCAATAGTCGCCAATCCAGCAACGGCCTGGATGGCCAATCCATGCCGCTGCAAAGTTTCCTCCACAAGCCGATCCAAAACCGACAACGAAGTGTCTCTTTCACATCCCATCCCGAGCCAAAGGGAGGGGGGATGCCAACGACAACCCGATCCCAAGCGTGGGCCAATCACAAGATCAGGATCTTTCCCATCCGGATCGGGGGCAGGGCCTTGCAGCAGCCTCAGACCCATCGCTTGGGCAGCCTCGGTGCCGTACCAAAGGGCGGTGCCACTCTCCTGACGCACCCGTAAGGGGACCCGATCGAGATCCTGGCGAGCCGCCAGCATCAGGGCTTGCCAGTCCCCGGTGCCCCGCATCCAGCCCCAGTCGGTGCCGAAGCTATCGAGGGCCAATCGCCCCGCGGCTGAGCTACTGCCAGTAAGGACAGCCTGGCCACCGAGTAGGGCTGCTATCTGGCGTGCCAATGCTTCCGCACCGGCTCCGTGGCCGCCGAGCAACGGCACAGCGAAACGGCCCTCAGGGTCTAGTACGACGACGGCAGGATCGGTGGCTTTACTGACAAGCAGCGGAGCCACAAGACGCGTCACAAGCCCCGATGCCGCGACGGCAACGACAGCCGATGCGAGGGGCCATTCCCGGGCCAGCCAATCGGCAGGTGAGATCGGGTCGTCTGGCCAACGGATCTCTCCAAGCCACCCTGCCTGCTGCAGGCGTTGCAACAGGGGGATGGCCTCTTTGGAAAGGGCGAAACCCACCACCCTCGACGGCGTTAACGGCATCTCAGGACGGCCCCAGTAACCGGCGAAATCCCTGGCTTAGGCGTGCCAAGAAACCCCCTGATGGGGGAAGGACCATGGTTCCGTCGGGAGTCACCAGATCCCTGGCAGGGGCTGGGATGACCTTGAGGTCCTGCGAACCAGGAGCATTGTCTGGCCGAGGGGTCACAGGCCGATCCCGCTCTGGCAGCCCTGTTAATGGAGTCATGGAACTGACCTGAGGCAAGGGAGCCTCAGGCTTGGAGGGCACGACAGGCAGAGGGTCGGGAAGCGGGGATATGAGGCTAGGGGCCCCAAGGGTCATCGCTTCGGCATCGGAGTCCATCGGCTCCGCTGAAACAGCCGGGCTTGGGCCGCTGTCAGGCTGCCCATCCTGAACATCATGGCCAGGATCCCCAGGGGATTCACGAGTCGCAACTTCGCCAGAGGGAAGATACGGCAACACGTTTAAAACGCCATTTTGCGCTTGATTCGGACTGCCATTATGACCTTGCTCTTGGACCAAAAGTGGAATCTTATCCGGTTCAATGGAGATTGAATTCAACGCTTCCTTCTCCCCGTTAGAAACAATGCTTACAGGGGACGCGTTACCCAGTAATAGGGCCAGATCGTCGGCTTTGATTCGACCATTGAGCCAAGGAGA
>JAPLIF010000345.1 GCA_026389255.1 Cyanobacteriota bacterium | reverse complement strand
GCCTGTTGGCTGGGCCCCTGCCGCGACCGGACCTGCTGCTGGGGGCGGCCACCACCCTGACGGCGGGCCTGGACCTTGTGCACCGCCTCAGGCCGGATCTGCTGCTGGTGGGCGAACACCTGGACCAGGGGAGCGGCCTTGAGCTGATGCGGGGAAGTAGAGAACAGCAACCTCACCTGGCCATCGTGCTGGTGGTGGCGCGCCCGCCCAAGCCTGCCGCCCTGCGGGTCCTGCGACAGATGGGAGTTGGGGGGGTGCTGCAGGAAGCCATGCTGCAGAGCCAGGCCTGGAGGACCAGGGTGGGGGCTCCGCCAGCCCCCCTGACAGCACGGGAAAGGGAGGTCCTGCACTGGGCGGCAGCCGGAGACCACAACAACGAAATCGCCGTCCGCTTGCAGCTGGCTCCCGAAACGGTCAAGAGCCACCTCAGCAATCTGATCCGCAAACTCGGGGCCAGGGACAGGACCCATGCCTGTGTCCTTGCCCTGGGCTGGGGGCTGATGCCATGGCCAGAGGAAGCCGCCCGGCAAGCCTGGGAGGCCCCCTCTGGTCGCCATGGGGATTCCATGGCACAGTGCGACCCACCTCCCTTCCATTCCGGCCGCCATGGCCAAGCGGCACTGGCTGGACCCTCTGGCACGGCGGCTCCTCAACGCCGCAGACCGGATCGGGACCCCGATCCCCACCGATCCCTCCGGGCGGGCTCCCCAGGCCAGGGGATCGGCTGAGACCCAGGGCCGACCTCGGCAGTTCCTCGCTTTGGGCCAGGAACTGGGCCAACGGCTGGGCGATGCCCTGGCGCCCCGCCGGACCGCGACCCAGGGCTGGCCATTGGATGTCAACCGGGCCAGTGCCGCCGAATGGCAGCAGTTACCGGGCTGCACGGCCCCCCAGGCCGATTTGTTGCTGCGGCTTCAGCGCGGCGGGGTGCAACTCAGTGGCATCGAGGACCTCCAGCGGCTGCTGAACCTGGACGCCCTCACCATGGAGCAGTGGCGGCCCCTATTGGTCTTCCGTTGGTATGACGCACCGGCGACAATCCAGAACCCGCTGCTGGTGCCGCTCAACCAGGCCGGCGGCCAGGTGCTGCAGGAGCAACTAGGCCTCTCCCCCGACCGTAGCCGTCGTCTGCTGCGGGAGCGGAGCCGAGGCCCCTTCCTCGACCTGGCCGACCTGCAGCTGCGCCTTCAGTTTCCACCCCAGGTGATCGAGGCGATGATCGGCAAAGTCGAGTTCACAACGGCGGAGCCGGGGCCCCGCCTTCCCGATCCCCAGGCCACCATCGCCAGCGGCGGCCCTGCCGCTGCCAGCCCGGGCGAGGGGCCCGCAGGCCGGCGCCCCAATTCGAAACGGCCGGGCGGAGAACGGCAGAGTGAAGGGCGCCAGGAGGGGCGGCGCGGACCGAAGCTGCCCCTCACCAAAGGCTGATCGCTGCCGCGATGGCGCTGCCCACTCCCCGCCAACCCAGTTTCTTTGAGACCCCTGCCCAGGGAATCGGGGCCGATCCCCCCGGGCCCGCCACCGCAGGCACCAGCCGCGCCACCCTGCACCTACGGCGGGACCAACTGCTGGCCTGGCAGCAGCGGGTGCAGGCCCACCAGGCGCCCCTGTTCGCCCGCCTGCCAGGAGAGGACCCGAGCCCGCCCGCCCACGGGGCCCATGCCCCGGCATCAGACCATCAAGGCAGCCTCTTCACCAGCCCATCGCCAGGATCACCCGCCGCCCTGGCGGAGCTCTGCAACCCCCTGGGGCTGACGCCCCTGGCCCTCGATTTCTGGCGCTGGCCCCAGCCACCCCATCGGGGAGCCAGCCTGTACTTCGTGTTGGATCGCCCCGATCCCCTGGCCTGGCCCCTGTTGTTGTATGTGGGGGAAACGGGGCGAGCCGATCGCCGCTGGAAAGGGGAGCACGACTGCAAGGGCTATCTGGCGGCCTACGGCGAGGCCCTGGGGCGAGCGGATCTGAGCCCCATGCTGAGCATCCGTTTCTGGTGCGATGTGCCGACCCAGCCGCGATCTCGCCGCCAATTGGAGCAGCTGCTGATCCGCCGTTGGGCCCCCCCCTTCAACAAAGAAAATCGCGACCGTTGGGCGACCCCCTTCACCACCGATCCGGACTGAGGCAAGGTCTCCAAAACTTAGACAAGGTCTCCAAAACTTAGGCAGGGTCTGCGAACGGGTCCCTGGGCAGCCCTGGCTACGATCGCTATCAAAGTCTCAGGGCCATGGACATCCGCTGCATCAGCGTTGACAACGGTGCTGGCGACAACGCCCTAGGGCCATGGGATGGGGGGGGCCTGGTGGTTGGTCTCTTCAGCCAAGGCGACCACCCCCTACGGCGCCAGCTGGCCGCCCTGCTGGGGGATGACCTGGATGCGCTGCTGGAGCGACGGCGCTTTCGAGGCAAAGCCGGCGAATGCCTGGCGCTGGATCGCATCGGAGCCAGCCCGGCCACTGTGGTGCTGGTAGGGCTTGGCAATCCGGACCACTTTGATGGATCCGCCCTGCGCTCCGCCGCCGCCACGGGCGTCAGGACCGCCAACCGGGCAGGGGCCCGCCGTATCGGCCTGGCCATGCCCGTTGAGGGTCTGGAGGCTCGGGCTGCAGCGAGCGCCATGGCCGAAGCGGCTCGGCTTGGCCTGTATCACGACCAACGCTTCCGCAGCGAGGCCGAACAGGACTCCCAACCCGAAGAGCTGGCCCTGCTGGGATTGGCCACCACGGCCGCCGAAGGTCTGGCGGACGTGGAACCCATCTGCGCGGGCGTAGAGCTAGCACGCCAGTTGGTCGCCTCGCCTCCCAACGTCGCCACCCCGGCGGGCCTGGCCGAAATCGCCGCCGGATTAGCCCGGGACTTCGGCCTGGAACTCCGGTTATTAGAACGGGCCGATTGCGAAGCTCTGGGCATGGGGGCGTACCTCGGGGTGGCCCAGGGCTCCGATCTGCCCCCCAAATTCATCCACCTCATCTATCGGCCAGCCACCGGCGCAAGCCGGCGGGTGGCCCTGGTGGGCAAGGGGCTCACCTTTGATTCCGGTGGTTACAACCTCAAGGTGGGCGGATCCCAGATCGAAATGATGAAATACGACATGGGTGGCAGTGCCGCCGTTCTGGGGGCGATGCGGGCGATCGGCCAATTACGTCCCGCCGGCATCGAAGTGCATGCCATCGTCGCTAGCTGCGAAAACATGATCAGCGGCAACGCCATCCACCCTGGGGATGTGCTGACCGCCTCCAACGGCAAGACGATCGAGGTCAACAACACCGATGCCGAAGGCCGCCTGACCCTGGCCGATGCCCTCGTTTATGCCTGCAAACTCGAGCTGGACGCCATTGTTGACCTGGCCACCTTGACTGGAGCCTGCGTGATTGCCCTGGGCGAGGAGATCGCCGGGCTGTGGTCCTGCAGCGACGCCCTAGCCGCAGGCCTCGAAAGCGCCGCCAAGGCCGGCGGCGAAGCCCTTTGGCGCATGCCGCTGCGGGACTCCTACAAAGTTGGCCTCAAGAGCCACCTGGCCGATCTCAAAAACACCGGCCCACGGCCGGGGGGTTCGATTACCGCCGCCCTGTTCCTGCGGGATTTCGTCACGGCCGACCTGCCCTGGGCCCATTTGGATATCGCCGGCACCGTCTGGAGTGACAAGGGTCGCAGCGATTGTCCCCCCGGAGCCACCGGTTTCGGCGTCCGCACCCTGGTGGGCTGGATCCAGGCTGGCGCTCCGGCCTGAGGGGGCCTCAGGCCGCCAACGGCGTTCCCTTGCCACCCCCCATGAGGGCCCCGGTGCCCCCTGGGGGAGCGGGGCCTTGGACGGCCGTGTCAGGGGACTCGAGCCGATGGATCTGCCAATGGGCCTGGGGGCTGCAACCGGCCAGCAGCTGGTCAAGATCGGCAGCCGCCAGAGGGGGCGATGCGTAGGGCCCGATGTGGCGGGTGTGCAGACCATCCCGGACGGTCAGCAGATACATGGTTGCAGCAGGGGTGAATGGACCGATTATGGGCACCGATCTTCTCTTGGGCACCTCAGGCCCCGGCAGGGGCAGGGGCGGCCGGCTCGCCCAAGAGTTTGGCCGTGGGGGCTGGGGTTGCGGCAGCGGGGGCCGGAACGGCGGCGGCCCCACCCAGCCCGCGATCCCCCGTCCTTGCCCGGGGACCCCACACCGCGTCCAAGCGGCGGTCCCGGCCACAGGACCAGCGGTCGTAGCG
>JAPLIF010000176.1 GCA_026389255.1 Cyanobacteriota bacterium | reverse complement strand
ACCGACCACCACCAGCAGGGTGTCGTGCAGAGCAACGGGTGCGGTGGTGGTGGCCGCAAGGGCCGCCTGGATGCGGACGCCAGCGGCGCGAATCATGGCCAGATCGACACCCAGTTCGCGGCCGTAATCGATGCGCAGCCCTGTCTCGGCGGCGTAGGTATTGAGAACGCTGGGGATGTCGTTTTTGGCGTGGCCGGCGGCGAACAGCATCGCCGGCACCGCCAGCACATGCTCCACACCACGCTGGCGCAGGGCGTCGAGGCCGTCCCGCAGGATCGGCCGGGCGAATTCCAGGTAGCCGTATTCCAGGGGCACCGGATCCAGCCGTTGCCGCAATTGATCGGCCAGGGCGGCAAATTCGGCCACCGCCAGGCGGTTGCGGCTGCCGTGGCCGCAGATCAAAACCCCAAGGGGACCATGGGGACCCTGCCTGGGCAGGACCGGGTTGAGCGGGCCAAGGGAGGTGGCGCCACCGGTGCGATCACCGGCAACGACACCGGAAGAATCGCCGGAAGGGGCGCCGCTGGCGGCGATAGTCATGACAGGGAGCACCTGAACTGACCCTATTCGGGCACTCTGACCCCTTGGGGCCCGTTGGGGGCGCAAGGATGGGTCGACCTGCGATCCCGATGGTCCTGCATATCCCCGATTACCAGCCGCTGCCACCGCCGGATCCTAAGCAGCCGCTGATCACCGTCCCGATTGCCGCCCTGCGGCCCACCCAGCTCTGCGTCGGCCTGGCGGAGGTGAGGTCGCGACAACAGGATTTCATCCAGGAGACGGCCGCCCAAAGACTCGACTATCTGCGCCGCAAACCCGTTCCCCTGGTGCGCGGCGGCGACGGCCAGTTCTGGATGGTGGATCGCCACCACCGCCTGCGGGGCCTGATCGAACTGGATCCCGAAGCCCTGGCCTATGGCTACATCGTGCTGGAGGCGCCCAGCCCAGACCCCCTGGTGGTGCTGGCCGAACTGGAGCGCCGAGGCTGGCTGTATCTGTTCGATGGGCGCGGCCAGGGTCCCCTGGCGACCACGGCCCTACCCGCCAGCCTCCACCAACTGCAGGACGACCCTTACCGCAGCCTGGTCTGGAGACTCAAGAACGAGGACCACATCGCCCCGGCTCCCCTGATTCCCTTCCATGAGTTTCGCTGGGGAGCCTGGCTGCGGCGGCGGGCGCTGCCGCCCTTCAGCTCGGAGCGGCTCGACCCAGCCCTGCCAGCGGCGCGGGCCCTGGTGCGCTCCCAGGCGGCGGCCCAGCTGGCGGGCTGGCGCGGCCGTCACTGACTAGACATGGAAAAGCCGTCCTGCCCCCATGACCCCCAAGCACCTGCTGGTCCCCACCGATGGATCCGCCCTCGCCCTTAAGGCCATGGCCGAGGCGGTGGCATTGGCCAGGCCCCTGGAGGCCCGCATCACCGTGCTGACCGCCGAAGCGGCGGTGCCGATGCCCCTGACCGGCATCGGCCAGGGGCTGGATCCAGCCCTGCTGGACAGCCTGGTGGCCGCTCGGCACCAGGAGAGCGCGGCGGCGCTGTCGGCGGCCTGCGCCTTGGCCGACGCGGCAGGGATTCCGGTGGATAGCGAGCGGGTGAAAGATGACATCCCCCACCGGGCCATTCTGGCGGCGGTGGGACGGCTGGGCTGCGACCTGATCGTGATGGCCTCCCATGGGCGCCGTGGCATGCAGGGACTGCTGCTGGGCAGCGAAACCCAACGGGTGCTGCTGCGGGCGACGGTGCCGGTGCTGGTTGTGCGCTGAAGCGCCGGTGCCATCAGGCGGAGATCCACACCGCCAGGGGCCAGTTATGGCGGTCCCACCGCTAGTTAGCCCGCTGCACCCACGCCAAGATGGGCAGTGATTCCTGTGCCGACACCGTCACCATGGCGCGTGAACTGGACCCCTTTCGCATCCCCCGGGCGGGCCTTGAAACCGTTCCCCTGGCGGGCCTGGCGGTCCTGCCGTTGATGGGAGGCCAGGGGAACCTGGGCCCCCGTCAGCTCATCAGCGAAGCCACCCTGGCGGGGGTGCTGGTGTATGCGGCCTACCAGGCCCTGCTCAGCGGCCTGCGCACGGAGGCGATGGTGCGGCGCGGTGAACTGGGCCGGGCCGGCCAGGTGGCCCTGATCGGTCGTTCGGTCTGGGCTTCGATGAGAGAAGGAACGGCTGTCAGCCTGGTGCTGAGCCTGGTGCTGCTGGTGTGCCCCTGGCTGGCCATGCCCATGGCGGTCCTGGGGGTGGTGGGGTTAGGTAGGGCCTCGATGGACCTTTTCCACGCCTTTTGGGATGGCCTCAGCCCCGAACAACGCCTCCATCTCCATGCCGCTGCCTACGAGGCCGGTGTCAACCTGAACCGGTTGGTTGCCCGTAACGCCGACCCCCGGCTCGAAGCCTGAGCAGCGCCCCTGAAGGATGGTTCCGATCTGGCGCGTCACCAATCCTTCTAATTCGCTCTAGCCCCTGGGGGATCCCTACTCCCCCAGGTAAGGGGGCAACAGGAATAGCGGTAGGAATGACAGGCCTTGGGCACCCTATGTTTTCGTTATTCTTCCCCAAGTGCAGATGGCCGTAGTCAATCGCTGCGCAGTGGCCGTTTCGCCGCAGGCCCCCATGGTTGCCTGGAGCCGGCCTTTCTGGACGCGGGAGGACATGGAAAGCCTGGGGGAGGAGAAAAGCCTTTACCTAGTGCCCACCTATGACGATGAAGCCACGGCCATGGCCGTGCTTGAGACGCACCATGGCGCCATTTTCGAGGCCGAGCTCGAACTCTGGTGTCTGGATCGGGCTCTCTGGCCCACCCCCCGCGATTTAGGGATGTTCATGAACTGGTTCCAGATCAGCCTGTTTCCCCTGGTCGACGACCTGGGCAATGAGACTCTGCAGACGTACTCGATCGAACCGGATTTCAGCGACGACGTGCGCCAGGCTCTTCCCTGATCGTCGGCCGGCCGCCATGGATTTCCACATCGAGCACCACCTCGACTACCGCTACGAACGACCTGTCTTCCTGGAGCCGTTTCAACTGCGGCTGCGGCCCCGGAGTGACCCGGCCCAGCGACTCCTGAACTTCAATCTGGCGGTCAGTCCCGATCCGAGTGGACAATGTCTGATGCTGGATGCCAACGGCAATGAGGCCATTGGGATCTGGTTCCAGGAACTCACCGACCACCTCAGCCTGAGGATGGAGGCCCAGGTCGAGACCCTGCGCCCCAACCCCTTCGACTGGATCATCACCCACTTGCCAACCGGCCAGCTACCGGCCAGCTACCCCCCGGAGGAGGCCGAGTCCCTGGCCCCCTGCCTGGCCCCAGGGGCCGACGATCTAAGGGAGGTGGGCCCCTGGGCTGCGGAGTTGGCCGCAGCGGTGGGCCAGGATACACCCGCTTTCTTGATGCACCTGGCGGACACCATTCACCAGCAGTTCGACCACGTCGGCCGCCTGGATGGCGACCCCTTCGAACCCGCTGCCTGCCTGAAGGGACGGCGCGGCGCCTGCCGCGACACGGCCATGCTGTACGTGGCCGCCTGCCGCAGCCTGGGCCTGGCAGCCCGATTTGTCAGCGGATATTCCATGCACCACCCCCCCGAGGTCACCGAGCACGAACTGCATGCCTGGGCCGAGGTGTATCTGCCGGGGGCGGGTTGGCGGGGCTATGACCCCAGCCTGGGGCTGGCGGTGGCCGATGGCCATGTGGTGCTGGCGGCGGCCCCGGACCATCGCCTGGCGGCGGCGGTGCAGGGCCGTTACCGCGGCACGGGAGTGGGGTCCCAGCTGAACTACCGGGTGGTGGTCCAGACCTCCGCAAGGGATGCCTTGCTTTGAAGGCCCCGCCGTGCGACGCCAAGCCGTCGGTCCGGGAAACCGCCGCCACCGCTACCGACGGCAGTCGTTAACGTTTTGTGACGTTTTGAGGTTGTTGTTGATGACCATGCCGTCCCTTTCCCTGAGCCGCCAGTTCTCCATGGAGCTGCACGGTCGGGCCATTGATCAATGCGATGACATTGAGGAGCTGCGCCGTGTCGCCCGAACCCTGCTCACCGCTTGGCAACTGCAGGCGAGCATGAGTGAGCAGTACGGCGCCGAGCTGCTGGGACTGCACCGCAGTGGCGCCGGGCTCTGAAGGGCGTGAGCCTCCTAGGCCCTGCCACGGGCGGGGCCTTTTGATGCTTGCTACCCCCAAGGCTGGGCTTGCCCACTCCGTCTGCAGGCTGAAATAAGGGACCCCACCCGATCCACCAAGGCCGAGGCCATGGTGGATGTTGACCTCAATTCCGGTTTGATGCTAGAGCGCCTCAGCGAGAGGTTCTATATCACATCAAGCTGCTGGAGCTGGGGGTCGCCAATCCGGCTTGATCTCCTGGCGGGCCCGGCCGAAGGCCAGGGCTCCCGCCGGCACGTCCTTGGTGAGGGTCGAACCGGCCGCGACCGTGACCGCTTCGCCCAAGACGATCGGGGCCACCAGCACAGAATTGGCGCCGGTTTTGCTGCCAGGGCCGATCACGGTGCGGTGCTTGTTGACGCCATCGAAGTTGGCGGTGATGGTGCCGGCGCCGATGTTGACGCGGGCGCCGACGTCGGCATCCCCGAGGTAGCTGAGGTGGTTGGCCTTGACCCCCTCGCCCAGCTGGCTGTTCTTGACCTCCACGAAATTGCCGATGCGGCAGTCGGCCGCCAGGTGGGCGCCGGCCCGGAGCTGGGCGAAGGGGCCCACGGCGCAGCCGGCGTCGACGCGCACCTGGCGCAACACCGAATACAGCACCTCAACCCCTTCGCCCAGGGTGCTCTCCTCGATCAGGCAGCCCGGGCCAATCCGGCAGCCAGCGGCAATCGTGGTGGCCCCCCGGAAATGGCACTGGGGTTCCACCACCACATCGCGGCCAAAGCGGGTGGCCTCGCTGAGGGTGCAACTGGCTGGATCGGTGAAGGTGACACCCTCCGCCATCCAATGGCGGCGCAGGCGATCCTGAAGGGCCGTCTCACACTGGGCCAACTGCAGACGATCGTTGATGCCACTGACCTCGGACTGGTCATCCACCTCGAGATGGCAGGCGGGGCTGAGCAGGGCGATGGTGTCGGTGAGGTAAAGCTCGCCTTGGTCGTTGTCGGTGCGGAGGTGGGGCAGAACGGCTGCCAGCTTCTGCCAGTCAAAGCAATAGATACCAGCGTTGGTGAGGGTGTTGAGGCGCTGGTCGGCACTGCAATCCCGGTGCTCAATAATGCAACTCACCCGATCGTCCCCATCGCTGAAGACGCGGCCGTAACCCGTAGGGTCATCGAACCGGGCCGTCAATAGCGTCACCGCAGCCTTGCGGTGGCGATGTTTGGCCAGCAGGGCCTCCAGGGTTTCGGAGCGCAGCAGCGGCACGTCCCCGTTGAGCACCAGCAATTCTCCCTGGAAGTCCCGCAGGGGATCCAGCAACTGCTGGATGGCGTGGCCGGTGCCGTTCTGGGGCGACTGCAGCACAAACTCCAGTCCTGCATGGCCTTCGAGGAAGGCTTCCACCCTCTCAGCCTGGTGGCCCACCACCAGGATCCGGCGCACGGGGGCCAACGGTTCGCAACTGGTCAGCACCCTCTCCACCAGGGTCGAACCGGCAATCGGCTGCAACACTTTGGGAAGCTGACTTTTCATGCGGGTGCCCTTTCCGGCAGCCAGCACCGCTACGGCGAGCATCAAGAAGGCCAACAATTGATGGCCAATCTACTGGCGAGGCCCGTGCCAGGCCCATTGGCCATCAACCAATCAGGCAAGGAAGCCACCGATAAGCCTGAATTTCACTTGGCGATGGCTTCTTAAACTCGCCTATTTCTGCACGGCTTCGGCATTGGTATCGCTGTTGTTCTGGTGACCATTGATGTGTTTTTCACAAGCCAAAGCCCTTGGTGCACCCGTCACAACAGGGTGCCTTCACATTGGGGCAGGTGGCGCCGTTGAAGTGGCTGGCGACGCGCTTGCTGCCTTCGGTGTAGATCTTGCCGGCTTTAACCTTGTCACCACTCGCTACGGCGGCATCCAGTTTGTCACTGAATTTGGCGCAGGCCTGATCCAGGGTCATCTGGGCCCGGGCCGGGGCGACGGCGAAAACCGGGGCCAGGGCCGAGGCCAGGACGGCGGCCAACAACAACGAGGGGGATTTCATGGACCTGGATTTTAAAAATCCACTTTGGCCCCTCTACCCATCAGGCAAGGCTTGCCAACCGGGCCACGATCTGTTGCAGCGAGGGGGCCAAGGGCCGGTGCTGGCGGAGTTTGTCGCTCCAGACCTGGCCCGTGCCCAGTTCCTTGAGGCTCACCAGGGCCAGATCCTGGCCCTCCAGCAGGCGCAGATCCGCTAGGGGACAGAGCAAGGGGCCACGAAAGAAATGGCGCACCCGTCCATCGTTGTCCAGGCGCCACCAGGGCTGCAGGTTGGCGGCCGTGTAGGCGATTTCTTCTTGAAGCTCCCGCCGCAGGCCCTCCTCCGGGCTTTCGCCGGCCTCCAGATGGCCGCCGAACAACCCCCAGCAGCCCGGCGCGACGATGCCCTCGATGTCGTCACGCAGTTGCAGCAGCCATAGGCCATCGCGCTCCAACAGGGCCAGGGCCACCTCCACCGCCATGGATTCTCCACTCCAATCGCAGGCCACCATGCCGCAACCCTCCCGCTCTCCGGCCCCAGGGCCAATGTTGAGCCCCCCGGGCCCGGGGGCCCAGACCACGGGAGCTTGCCCGGTCCCCTAGGGCCCCAAGCCGTCCAGATCCACGCCCTGCAGCAGCGGCGCCGCCACCATCAAGGCCAGGCTGCGGCCGGCCAGGCAGACCTGGGGCTCGGACCAGGGTTCAGGCCGGGCCGGCAGGTCCTGGGGGCTGGACAAGCTGGTGTCGATGACCCTTAACCACCCCGGGGAGGTCACCGGCAGGGAAAAGGTCATCGGTTGGTAATAGGCATTCATGCCGCACCAGATCAGCGGGCCCCGCCCCCTATCCATAAGACTCCAGGCCAGGGAATGGGACCAACTGGCCCAATCGGGTTTTTGTAACTCAACCCCATGCCATTCGCGCCAGGGAAGGCCGATCTCCCCGGGACCACTGGGGGGAGCACTCGCCAAGGGGACCTCCGGATTGAGCAGGCCTGCCAGGGTCTGGCGCAGGTTGATCAAACGCTTCAGGAAGTCCAACAGGGCCCGATCATCGGCATCGGGATTCCAGTGCATCCAGCCGAGGGGATTGTTCTGGCACCAGGTGTTGTTGTTGCCCCCCTGGCTGCGGCGCACCTCATCGCCCATCAGCAACATCGGCACCCCCGGGGCCAGCAACAGGGTGGTCAACAGATTGCGCAACTGGCGCTGGCGCAGGGTTTCGATGGCGGCATCGGTGCTGGGGCCTTCGACGCCGTGGTTCCAGCTGTTGTTGTGGTTATCGCCATCGCGGTCGTTCTCCCCATTGGCCAGGTTGTGCTTGCGGTCGTAGCTCACCAGATCGGCCAGGGTGAAGCCGTCGTG
>JAPLIF010000305.1 GCA_026389255.1 Cyanobacteriota bacterium | reverse complement strand
CGGGCCCCCCATCGGGAGCGGGGGCCAGCGAAGCGCAGGGTTATACCCTCCGCGATCGGGATGGCCAGCCGTTTGAACCATTGCGATGGGTGCCATTGGGCTCCAACTGGCCTTCCGGACGGGGGCGCGCGCCCCGGCCAGCCGTTGTGGCCATTCGTCGCCAGAACGGGACTAGGTTGCTAGCGAACTGAAGTGACAAGCGGCACCATCGACGCAACTGACAACCTGTTCTTAACCAAACAGGGGCTTCACTTTTGTAATTTTCACCCAACCCCACCCCTTGACCCATGGCCTTCCAATCTCCTTTGGCCCAGACCAATCCGGGGGCCACAAGACCCAGCAAATCAACAAACCTGAAGTCGATGGGGGGCCTGGCTTTGTCGGCAACCCTGGCTGGCCTTAGCATCACCCTCATAGCCTGCGGCAGCACCACCACCCTGAATGGAGCCGGGGCCTCGTTTCCGGCGGCGATCTATCAACGCTGGTTTAAGGATTTGGCGGACAAAGGGGTGCGGGTCAATTATCAGTCGGTGGGATCGGGGGCCGGGGTCCGTCAATTCATCTCCCGCACGGTGGATTTCGCCGCCAGTGATGTGCCGATGAAGGCCGACGAAGTCGCCAAGGTGCCCCAGGGGGTGGTGCAGATTCCGATGACGGCCGGTGCCATTGCGGTGGCTTACAACAACAAAGGCTGTGATCTGCAGCTCAGCCAGCCCCAGTTGGTTGATGTGTTCCTCGGCAAAATTAATAATTTCAGCCAGCTGGGCTGCGCTGCCAAGCCCATCAAGGTGGTCTTCCGCTCCGATGGATCCGGCACCACGTCGAATTTCACGGCCCACCTGGCGGCCATCAGCCCCGCCTGGAAAAATGATGTGGGGGCTGGCAAGAATGTCAAATGGCCCACGGGCATCGGTGCCAAGGGCAATGAGGGGGTAGCGGCCCAGCTGACCCAAGTGGACGGCACCATCGGCTATGTCGAGGCGGCCTTCGTCAAGGACCCCCTGCAGGCGGCGGCCATCAGCAATGCCTCCGGCCAGAAGCTCAAGCCCACCCTGGCGAGTGAGCAGGAGGCCCTGGCAGCCATTGACCTGGGCCCCGAACTCACCGGCAGCAATGCCAACCCAACCAAGGGCTATCCCATCGTCACCTTCAGCTGGATCCTGCTCTACAAAACAGGCAATGGTGCGCGAATGGAGGCCCTTAACAAGGTCTTCACCCATAGCCTCAGCGACGAAGCCCAGGCGATGGCCCCGGATCTGGGCTTCATCAGCCTGCCCGCCGATGTGCTGGCCAAGAGCCGCCTCGCCCTGGGCTCAATTAAGCCCTAATCCTCCCACCCTTGGCGATGCCGGCAGCCGATCTCCCCATCCTTCCCCTGGACGATGATCCATCCATTGGGGACCTCGCCCTGGGCTTGATTCAGCAGCAGGTGCGACGCCTCGGCCAGCTGCACCACCAGGTGTTGACCGATGAAGACCCCGAAGCCCTGCATCAGCTGCGCGTCAGTTTGCGGCGCTTGCGCACGGGGCTGGAGGTTTTTGCCCCGGCCCTTGTGGTTCCCGAGGGGGTCCAGGCCACCCGACTGGCCCGGGTGGCCCGCCGCACGGGCCTGACCCGGGACCTGGATGTGTTTCAAGAACGGCTGGAGCATCCGTGGTGGCCCCAGTTGCCGGAGGGCGAACAGCTTGCCCTGGCTAAGGCGATGGCGCGGCTCAACCGGGATCGGCGCCAGGCCTTCGACAGCATGGTGGAAGCCCTCAATGGCGGCCGCTATCTCAAGTTGCTGGCCCTGCTCAGCCAATGGCAGGCGGCACCAAGCTTCACCGCGCTGGGCCAGCAGCGCCTCAGGCCCTGGTTGATGGACTGGATGGGCCATCTGAGCCATGGCCTGTTTCTGCATAACGGTTGGTTTGTGGAGGATCCGGCAGCGGAGGCCTTGCATGAACTGCGCAAACGAATCAAGGGCCTGCGCTATGGCCTTGAGCCGTTTATTCCCTTCTTGCCGACAACAATTCATGGTTGGATTGGCGAGCTCAAGCAGGCCCAGGCCGTCCTCGGCGAACTGCATGACCTCAGGGTGCTTGAAGACTCGCTGCTGACCCACCCCCTACGTCGTAAAACCAGCCCCATGCCCACCCTCCGTGGGGCCATCAGCCAAAGACAACAGCAACACTGGCA
>JAPLIF010000102.1 GCA_026389255.1 Cyanobacteriota bacterium | reverse complement strand
CGGCCAGCAACTTGCCCACATAGCCCAGCTCCTTGGCGTAGGCCACATCGCGCGCGTCCAGCAGATCAATGCATTCGGTGGGGATGGCGGCGCGTTCGATGCTGCCCCCATAGGCGAGACCGGCCAGGATGGCGATTTTGTCGGCGGCGTCGCCCCCCTGGACATCGGCGGCGGGGTCGGCTTCGGCGTAACCCAGGCGCTGGGCGTCGGCCAAGACCTCGCCGTAGGCGGCCCCCTCATCGGCCATGCGGCTGAGGATGTAGTTGGTGGTGCCGTTGACGATGCCGCTCACCCGGCGGATGCGGTTGCCCCCCAGGGATTGCTTCAGGGGTTCGATGATCGGGATGCCGCCGCCCACCGCCGCCTCAATCAGCACATAAACGCCCCGGGCGGCGGCGGCGGCGGCGATTTCCTCGCCGTAGCGGGCGATCACCGCCTTGTTGGCGGTGACCACGGACTTCCCGGCGGCGATGGCCCGCAGGATGAGGTTGCGGGCCGGCTCCAGCCCCCCCATCACCTCGACAACGATGTCGACGGCCGGATCGTCGACCACCAGGGTCGGATCCGTCACCAGCAGGGTGGGATCGAGGCTGACGGCCCGCGCCCGGCCCGGATCCCGCACCGCCACGCGGCGCAGGGCCAGGTCGCCCACCAGCGGATGGCGTCCCTCCGGGCTGGAGAGGATGGCGGCCACCCCCGCGCCCACGGTGCCAAGACCAAGCAAGCCGATGCCGATGGCCATGGGCCGCCGTGTCACAAACAACCCATCCTAGAAATTCATGCTTCCGTTGGGGTGCCCAAGCGCACGGCCTGGGCCTGCATGGCCCGCAGGATGTTGAGGAAGCCATTGGCCCGGGAGGGGGTGAGGCTGGCCTGCAACCCCGTGGCGGCCAGGATCGCCGGGTCGAGCGCCCCTGCCTGTTGGGGGGTCAGCCCCTCCAGGCCTTCGATCAGCAGGGCCAGCAGGCCCTTGGTGATGGCGGCATCGGAATCGCCACGCCAGTGGAGGGTGCCGTCCTGGAGGGTGCCGACCACATACACCTGGGAGACGCAGCCCTTGACCTTGTAGTGGTCCTGGCGCAGTTCATCGGGCAGGGGTTCGAGCTTCTTGGCCAGCCACAGCACGTATTCGTAGCGCCGTTTGGGGTCCGAGGTGCTGCCCAGCCGTTCCACCAAGCGATCGAGGGCTGGACTGCCGCTGCTCATGGGGTTGGCTCTGGGGGGTCAGCTCTGGGGGGATCGCACGACCCACAGGCCCGCCAAGGCGCCCATCAGGCCCAGGCCCAGCAATGGGGTCAGCAGGCGATCGGGGCTCTGGGGGGATCCTTGGGGCCGCACAAGGAAGGTCGTGGCGGCAGGCCGGACGGCGCCGTTGGGCAGTTCGAGGTAGTCGCGGTGGCCGGGGCCCCCATCCACCTGCACTTCCCAGTCGGAGCGGGCCCCGGCGGGCAATTGGAAGTTGAGATGGCCGCGGGCATCGGTGCGGCCTAGGGCGATGGGGGTGCCGCCCGGGGGCACGAGGCGGACGGAGGCATCGGCCACCGGCACTCCGGTGGAAAAGCTGCTGGCCAGGGCAAAGCCGGCGCCTGCTGGGGCCGTGGTGGCACCCTTGCCCGAATCCATGGACGCCCGGCTGAAGGAACCCAAGGACTCAAGGGTGGTTTGGATGGCGTGGGCGGCCGCCGGCTGGGGATGGGCGAGGGCCATCAGGGCGGCGCTGCCCAGGAACACTGAAGCCCCGCGCAAGGAAGGAAGCTGGGGGAAACCGGGGGCCATGGCCAGCATTCAGGTGGATTTCCAGCGATTATCGCTGGATCTTCCAGCTTGCACCATGCGGGCGATGGAACTGACCATCATCGAGAGGGCATCACAGCCACTGGCGCGATTTTCGAGTTCGGCGGCCAGCACCCGTTCGGAGGCGGTGCGGCTGCCTTCGCCCACCAGGGACATCACCGCCAGATGGAGTGCTGGGGGCTGGGAGGCATTGCGACGGGACGGCCGGCCCAGGGGCTGCAGCGGGGTGGAATCCAAGGCCGAACGGGAAGCGTTGGCCGGATTTTGGCAAATGGCGGCGGCCAGCGGGGGGATTTGGGGCGATTAGTCAAAGCCTGAAACTTTGGTGGGTCCGCCGGATTCGTCCAGCCAGCCCGAGAAGGGCACATCCCAGGGATCCCTGGGTAAGGACGGCACCACACAGGTGGCGGGCAGGACCGCCAGGGCGGGCACCTGGCGCCAGGTCGGGTCGGCCCGCAGCCGGTCGTACCAGCCGCCGCCCGATCCCAGCCGAATGCCGCGCTGATCGATGGCCAGGGCCGGCACCAACAACAGGGCCAGGTCATGGGCCTGCAGGGGCGCTGAAGCCATGGGGGCCGGGATGCCGCAGTCATCGGCGACCAGGGGGTCGGCCGGGTGCCAGGCCCCATAGGTGAGCCGCCCGACCCCGTCCACGGCACGCACCACGGGCAGGGCCAGGCGCCGGATCAGGGCCTCGGGCCAGCGCTCCAGCAGGGGACGCCAGTCGGGTTCGCTGCCCACGGGCCAATAGAGGCCGAGGCGGCTGGGGGCCGCTTGGGGATTGGCCTGGGTTTCGGCTTGGGCGTCAGCCGCCTCCAGGGTCTGCGGCAGGGCGGTGGCCAGCACCTCCAGCAGGGCCGCCTCCGCCAGCGGCAGGCTTTGGCGACGCAGCTGGCGGTAGTGGCGCCGCAGGGAATCTTTGGGGGCCCCGGGCGGGGGCGGCAGGTTCAAGGCCTCCATGGGGAATGGCTTGCTTCAGCGTTGGAACCAGCCGGTGAGGGCCACCGCCAAGGCATCGGCGGCGTCATCGGGGCGGGGCGGGGTGTCGAGGTCGAGTTCGCGCATGACGGCGGCCAGCACTTCGTCCTTGGGGGCATGGCCATGGCCGGCCACCGCCAGCTTGATCTGCATCGGCGGGTATTCGACCACCGGGATGGCAAAGCGAGCCAGGGTCATCATCACCACCCCCCGGGCCTGGACCACGGCAATGGTGTTGCTGGAGCGATAAAAAAAGAATTTTTCCACGGCCGCCAGCTGGGGCTTCCAGGCGCGGATGAGCTGGCGCAGGTCGTTGGCGATTTCGACCATGCGCTGGCCTTCGCCCTGGCCGGGATCGGTGCGGATCATGCCGCAATCCAGCATCCGCTGGGAGCCGGCGACGCCCCCCCGCCGCTCTTCGAAATCAATGACGCCGTAGCCCACCCGGGCCAGGCCGGGATCAATGCCAAGGATTCTCATGGGGGGCGACACCTGGGCCCATGCTGGGGGGCCGGCCGCGGCGGTCAAGGGGGGCCGGCGGGACTAACCCAGATCAAACAAGCGGACGCCTTTTAATCTGCCGCCATGGATCCGCTGCAGATCGTCTGGTTCAAGCGGGATCTGCGGCTGGTGGATCACCGGCCCCTGCTGCAGGCCTGCCAGCAGGGGCCGGTGCTGCCCCTGGTGGTGGTGGAGCCGGAGTTGTGGCAGCAGCCCGATGCCTCGGCCCGCCAGTGGGAGTTCTGCGCCGAAAGCCTGGAGGAGCTGCGGCGGGACCTGGCCCAGTTGGGCCAGCCCCTGGTGGTGCGGGTGGGAGTGGTGGTGCAGGTGCTGGAGCGGGCTCGCCGCCGCTTCGGCATCGCCGGACTGTGGAGCCATGAGGAAACGGGCAACGGCTGGACCTATGCCCGCGATCTGCAGGTGGGCCGCTGGGCCCGCCAGCACGGCATCGCCTGGATGGAGATTCCCCAGTTCGGTGTGATCCGCCGCCTGGGCAGCCGCCAGGGCTGGGCGCGCCGCTGGGAGACACGCATGGCCGAGCCGCTCGCGCCGCCCCCCCAGGCCCTGATGCCCCTGCAGGGCCTGGATCCGGGCCCCATCCCCACCGCCCAAGACCTGGGCCTGGAGGCGGATCCCTGCCCGGGCCGCCAGCGGGGCGGACGCCAGGAGGGCCTGGCCGTACTGGAGAGTTTTTTGATGCAGCGGGGGGCCCGCTACCACCGCGAACTCTCCAGCCCCAACAGCGCCGTGGCCAGTTGTTCGCGCCTGTCGCCCCATTTGGCCTGGGGCACCCTGTCGATGCGGGAGGTGGTGCAGCGGGGCCGCCAGCGCCGGGATCAAATCAAGCGATTGCCCGAGGCCCAGCGGGGCGACTGGCTAAGGGCATTGCGGGGCTTTGATGGGCGGCTGCACTGGCATTGCCATTTCATCCAGAAGCTGGAAAGCCAGCCGAATCTGGAGTTCCGCGAGCTCCATCCCCTGACGGCCGTTGCGGCGGATGCCACCGATGCAGAGCGTTTAGCAGCCTGGGCCGAAGGGCGCACGGGATTGCCATTTGTGGATGCCTGCATGCGATCCCTGATTGCCACCGGCTGGATCAATTTCCGCATGCGGGCGATGTTGATGTCGGTGGCCAGCCACCACCTGGAGCTGCCCTGGCGCCAGAGCGGCTTGCATCTAGCGCGCTTGTTTGTGGACTACGAACCCGGCATCCACTGGAGTCAATGCCAGATGCAATCGGGCACCACCGGCATCAACACGATTCGCATCTACAACCCGATCAAGCAGGGCCAAGAGCACGACCCCGAAGGTGTGTTCATGCGCCGCTGGCTACCGGAACTGGAGGCCGTGCCCCTGGTGCATCTGCACGAACCCTGGGCCATGCCCCCCTTCACCCAGATGCGCCTGGGCTGGACGCTGGGAGTGGACTATCCCACGCCAATCGTGGATTACGCCGCCGCCGCCCGCCAGGCCCGCGATCGCATCTGGGCCCGGCGGCGTCAGCCGGGCTTTCGGGAGCAATCAGACGCCATCGTGGAGCGGCATGGCTCGCGGCGTTCGGGAATGGGAGCGAGCGGCGGGGGGCGGCGGCGGAAGGCTGGGGCGAAGGCGCAGGCAAGCCAGGGGGTGATTCAGTTGGGGTTGGATTTGTAGGGGGGGGTAGGACCGGGTTACCTTGCTGCCCATGAGTCTGATGCCAGCACTGCAGGAGCATTTGCTGAGGGTTCGCTGCCTGCATCACGGCGACCTGGAGGCTGGCTGGGGCGGTGTGCTGATGCCCTATGCCCTGGACCGGAAGTACCCAAACGCCAATCGGGAGTGGGCGTGGCAGTGGGTGTTCCCCCAGCAGAAGCGATG
>JAPLIF010000229.1 GCA_026389255.1 Cyanobacteriota bacterium | reverse complement strand
CCCTCCTCCTGGCGGTGCAGTTCAAGCAATAACTCGGCGCTGCGGCGACCCAGGTCCCAGGCGGCCTCCGTGGGCAGACCACGGAGGTCAACGCTGTAGAAATTCCGACCCGTGGGCAGCACATCGGGGCGCCCGCGGGTGGGGGCGCCGGAGGGGCCGGCGGCGATGCGACCCCCCCCCAGGGCATGCAGAAAGGCATGGCGTTCGGCCCCGGCACAGGCCAGCAAGCGCGGTAGCAATTGGTCCCGCAAGTGCTGCAGGGTCCGCTCGCTGCAGGGGCCAGGGGCCAGGGGCAACGGGGCCTGGAGGGGAACCGGACCTGGGGCCACCGCCGTCAGCCCTTGGGTCGCCAACGCATGGCGCACCAGGTCCAGGGCCCAGGCCTCCAGCCAGGCCACCACATCGCCGACCCAGCGCCCAGATCCCTCTGGGGGCTGAACGGCAGGGAACGGGGAGGCCTGGACCAGTCGGGCCCAACGGTCCGCGTCGGCCGGGCCCAGCCGTTGCTCTTCCGGATCGCTCCAGGGGTCGAGATCCAGCCCCAGATCCTGGGCCAGGGCCTGGGTCAGGCCCGGGATCCCGGCCTGGGGGGCCCGCGCCAGACAAAGCAACAATTCCGCCAGGCGTTCCTGCTCCGGTAGGCAGCCGTAGACATGCAATCCCAGGCGAATCTGGGCCTCCTTGAGTTCGCAGAGGTACCCATCCGCCGCCGCCAGCCGCCCTTCCAGACCGTCCTCGGACCCCAGGGGCAACTCCATGCCTTCGAGCCGTTCGGCCAGCAGGCTGCGCAGCAGGCCGGCACGCTCGCCCCCCAACTGGGTCGCTTCCCAGTATTCATCCAACAGGGCCTCCAGCTCTTGGAGGCCCCCGTGCAGGCCGGCCCGGCCGAGGGGTGGGGTGAGATGGTCGAGGATCACCGCTTGGGCCCGACGTTTGGCCTGGCTGCCCTCGCCGGGATCGTTGACGATGAAGGGATAGAGATGGGGAATGGGGCCGAGGGCCCATTCCGGGAAGCAGGCCCCAGAGAGCCCCACACCCTTGCCCGGCAGCCATTCGAGGTTGCCGTGCTTGCCCACATGCACCACCACCTGGCTGCCGTGGCTCTGCCGCATCCAGAGGTAGTGGGCCAGGTAGGCGTGGGTGGGGGGCAGATCGGGGCTGTGGTAACAGAGGCTCGGATCGCGGTCGTAGCCCCGTTCCGGCTGAATTAACACCACCACCGAACCACAGGCGATCCCCCGGATTGGGAAGGCGGGGCCGCTGGGTCGCTGTTCCAGGTCCCGATCGTTCTGCGGTGGCCCCCAGACAGCCTCCAGCATCTGGCGACCGCCCTCGGGCAGGGCCTGGTACCAGCTCTCGTAAGCCGCCAGGGGGAGATGGTCGAGGGCCGGCCTGTGGTCGCTTTCCGGATCGTTACTGCGGCCGGACAGCAGCCTGTGCATCAGGGCCGCCCCATCGGCGGGAACCGCCTTCGGATCCCCCAGGTCGTAACCGGCTTCGACCAGCCAGCCCAACATCAGGGCGGTACTGGCTGGGGTATCCAGGCCAACCCCATTGGCGAGGCGCCCATTGCGGTTGGGGTAGTTGGCCAGCACCAGGGCTAGCCGGCGCTGCGCCACCGGGGTCAGGCGTAGTTGCACCCAGGCGCGGGTCAGTTGGGCGATCCAGGCCAGCCGTTCGTGATCGGGGCAAAGCCGTTGCAAGGCAGTCACCAGCCGGGCGCTGGTGCCGGACGTTTCCTTAAATGCCCCCACCCGGGTGATGATGCGGCCATCCAGTTCGGGCAGGGCCACCTGCAGGCTCAGATCCAGGGGGCCCAGGCCGATGCTGCTGTCCTGCCAGCTCTGCCGGGGCCGGGTGCTCGAGAGCACCTGCAGCACCGGCACCCCCAACCGCTCCCACAGGGGCGCCCCCAACCCCGCCTCCTCAAAACGCACCGACGCAAAGCCGGTGGCACAGAGCACCGCCTGAACCCCTTCCCGACCGAACCAATCCGCCACCCCCTGCTGCACGGCCGGTTCCCGCAGGCTGCTGACCCAGAGCGCCCGGGGGGCCAGCCCCTCCTGGCGCAGGGCGGCCAGGGTTGCCTCCATCAAGGCCAGGTCCCCCGCTTGCAACAGGGAGCGATACAGCACCACCCCCACCCGGGGCCCGTCCTCCTGCTGCCAATCGTGGCGCTCCGGGTCGTTGCTCGCGATGACATGGGGCGCAGCGGCCCAGGGCCAGGGCCAGGGGCAACGGCAAGGTACCGAGGGCCGCCAGTTCCTGCTCCTGTTCAGCCGTGCCCGCCATGACCAGAAGATGGCGGCGACCGCTGCGGCCCTGCTTGGCGGCCCAGCGTTGCAGGCGTTCGAGGCCATAGCTCCAATGACCCCGGCCACCCAGCAGCCTCACGGCCACGAGCCGGGTTCTGGTCAGACTGCGGGAGACGTAGTGGTCGATGGCGGCCGGGTGGCTGAGGGACGCTAAGGGCAGGGCCCGCATCTCCCCATCGAGCCGATCGGGTTCGGCGCTCAGCAGGCCATCGAGGGCCGCCAGGTCCGTGGCGGCACTGCTCAGAAAGACCACGGGGGCTGGGGGCTGTTCGATCAACCCCCCCTGGTCAGGGGGGGCGGAGAGGTCCCCAGGGACAGCGGCAAGGCGATGCATGGCCCCATCCTGCAGTGCGCGATGAGAAGATCGAGCGATCGTCTTCCCGTTCCATGTATCAGTTCCTTCCCTATGCCTGGTTCGGCGGCACCTGCGTTCCCTTCGAGCAAGCCACGATTTCGGTGGCCACCCACGCCCTTCACTACGGCACGGGGGCCTTCGGTGGCATGCGCGGACTGCCGAATCCAAGCGACCCCGGCGAGGTGCTGCTGTTTCGCGCCGACCGCCATGCCCGGCGTCTCAGCCAGAGCGCCAAGCTGCTGCTGACCGAACTGAGCGAGGACACGGTCCATGGGGCGATTGATGCGTTCCTGAAGGCCAATAAACCGACGAAACCCTTCTACCTACGTCCCTTCGTTTATACCAGCTGCCTCGGCATTTCGCCCCGTCTGCATGACGTCGAGACCGATTTTCTGATCTACGGAATCGAAATGGGCAATTTTCTCTCCCCCGATGGGGTTACCTGCCGCATCAGCAGCTGGTGCCGTCAGGAAGACCGCTCCCTGCCCCTGCGCGGCAAAATCAGTGGCGCCTACATCACCAGCTCCCTGGCCAAGACAGAAGCGGTGAAAAGCGGCTTTGAGGAGGCCCTCCTACTCAACAGCCGGGGCAAGGTGAGCGAAGCCAGTGGCATGAATCTCTTTTTGGTCCGCGATGGGGTTCTGATCACCCCGGGGGTCGATCAGGACATCCTGGAGGGAATCACCCGGGCCAGCATCCTTGAGCTGGCCACGGCCATGGGCATTCCGGTCCAGGAACGGGCCGTGGATAAAACGGAACTGTTCATTGCTGATGAGGTCTTTCTCACCGGCACCGCGGCCCGCATCACGCCCGTTCGCCAGCTGGAAACCACCGTCTTGCCCTCCCAACGTCCGATTATGGATCGGTTGCGGGATCGGATGACGGCAATCACAGAAGGCCGGGATCCCGAGTATGACCACTGGGTCACCAGGATTCGTGTCCAGGATTAATGGCTGCCACTCCCCCAACGACCCTCACCGCCCGTCGCATCGGTTTCCTGGAGAGGCTCCATGGGCCCGAGCATCCCGTCCTGGTGTTCGATGGGGCCACGGGCACCTCCCTGCAGCAAATGGATCTAACCGCCGATGATTTCGGCGGTGCGGCGCTGGAGGGTTGCAATGAAATCCTGGTAGAAACCCGACCGGATGCGGTGCAAGCGGTGCATCGGCTATTTCTAGAGGCCGGTTGTGATGTCATCGAGACCGATACCTTTGGGGCCGCCTCGATTGTGCTGGCTGAATATGGTCTTGAGGATCAGGCTTTTACCCTCAATAAACGTGCTGCCGAATTGGCACGGGAAATGGCTGATCGTTACAGCACTTCCCAGAAGCCCCGCTTCGTGGCCGGTTCCATGGGCCCCACCACCAAGCTGCCGACGCTGGGCCATATCGATTTTGACACGATGAAGGCCTCCTTTCGCGAGCAAGCGGAGGGTCTGATCGCCGGAGATGTGGATCTCTTGATTGTGGAAACCTGTCAGGATGTTCTGCAGATCAAGGCGGCCCTGCTCGGTATCGAGGAGGCCTTCAAGGCTACGGGCCAACGCCTGCCGATGATGGTGTCGGTGACGATGGAAACCACCGGCACAATGTTAGTGGGATCGGATATCGCTGCCGTGGTGGCGATTCTGGAGCCCTTTGCCATCGATATTCTCGGCCTCAATTGCGCCACCGGGCCTGAACAGATGAAGGAGCACGTGCGCTACCTGAGTCAGCACAGTCCCTTTGTGGTCAGTTGCATCCCCAATGCTGGCCTGCCGGAAAATATCGGTGGCGTTGCCCACTACCGCCTAACGCCGACGGAAATGAAGATGCAAATGCTTCATTTCGTTGAAGATTTGGGTGTGCAGGTCGTCGGTGGCTGCTGCGGAACGACACCGGCCCACATCGCGGCCCTCTCGGAATTGTCCAGTACCCTCACCCCCGCCCCGCGCCGTGTGCGCAAGCCAGAACATCGCCAGGAAAGACCCCATCTTGACTATGAACCAGCCGCGGCGTCCATCTATGGCATTACCCCCTACCTACAGGACAACTCGTTTCTGATCATCGGCGAGCGTCTCAACGCCAGCGGCTCGAAGAAAGTGCGCGATCTGTTGAATGAGGAAGATTGGGATGGTCTGGTTGGTGTCGCCCGCAGCCAGGTCAAAGAGAACGCCCATATCCTTGACGTCAACGTTGACTATGTCGGACGCGATGGCGAAAAAGATATGCATGATCTCGTTAGTCGCCTTGTCACCAACGTCAATCTGCCCCTGATGCTCGATTCCACCGAGTGGCAGAAGATGGAGGCGGGTCTCAAGGTGGCCGGCGGAAAATGCATTCTTAATTCTACCAACTACGAAGATGGCGATGAACGCTTCTTCAAGGTCCTGGAACTGGCCCGTGCCTATGGAGCCGCGGTTGTCGTCGGCACCATTGATGAAGAGGGCATGGCCCGCACGGCCGAGCGCAAATTCGCCATTGCCCAACGGGCCTATCGCGATGCTCTGGAATATGGCATTCCTGCCCATGAAATCTTCTACGACCCCTTGGCCCTGCCCATCTCCACCGGGATTGAAGAGGATCGCTTGAACGCGGCGGCCACCATTGAAGCGATTCGGAAAATTCGCCAACAACTGCCTGGGGTGCATGTGCTCCTGGGGGTCAGCAATGTCAGTTTTGGTCTATCTGCGGCGTCCAGGATTGTCTTGAATTCAGTCTTTCTCCACGATTGCTGTCAATCGGGCATGGATGCGGCCATCGTCAGCCCCGCCAAGATCCTTCCCCTGATCAAAATCAACGCCGAACAACAGCAGGTCTGCCGCGATCTGATTTATGACCGCCGTCGCTTCGAAGACGGAGACACCAGCATCTGCACCTATGACCCGCTGACGGAACTCACCACGATGTTTGAGGGGGTCAGTGCCAAGGAGGCCCGGGCTTCCGGCCCCTCCCTGGCAGATCTGCCGGTGGAGGAACGCCTCAAGCAACACATCATCGATGGCGAGCGCATCGGGCTGGAAAGCTCTTTGAACGAAGCGCTCGCCAGCCATCCCCCCCTGCAGATCATCAACACATTTTTGCTGGATGGCATGAAGGTGGTCGGCGAACTATTCGGTTCTGGTCAGATGCAACTGCCCTTTGTGTTGCAAAGCGCCGAAACCATGAAATCAGCCGTGGCTTTCCTAGAGCCCCACATGGAAAAAACAGAGGGGCAATCCAACAGCAAGGGCAAGTTTTTGATCGCCACGGTCAAGGGCGATGTCCATGATATTGGTAAAAATCTTGTGGACATTATCCTCACCAATAATGGCTATGAAGTTATCAATCTTGGTATCAAACAAAGCGTGGACGCCATTGTTGAAGCCCAGCAGAAACACCAGGCCGATTGCATTGCCATGAGTGGCTTGCTTGTCAAGTCAACGGCTTTCATGAAGGACAACCTCGAAACCTTCAATCAAGTCGGCATCCACGTGCCCGTCATTCTCGGCGGTGCGGCCCTCACCCCCCGCTTCGTGCATGGAGATTGCCGGTCGGTTTATCAAGGCCAAGTCATCTATGGCCGTGATGCCTTTGCCGATCTTCGTTTTATGGATGCCCTGATGGGGGCCAAGCAGGTGGGTCGCTGGGAAGACCAACAGGGCTTTCTTGATGGTGCCCCCCCTGGTTTCGCCCTGGAAGACAGCCAGGACGGCGCCCCGGGCGATCAGCCTGGCCCCCCCGAGGCAGAACCCCAGGGGGACCCCCCATTGACGGCTGCCGATCCCAGCATGGCGGAAGGGAACGATGGACGCTCGGAGGTTGTGCCTGAGGAGCCTGCCCTAAGCCCCCCGTTCTGGGGCTCCCAGATGTTGCGGGAAGACGCCATCCCCCTGGATGAGGTTTTCGCCTACCTCGACCGCAGTGCCCTTTTTGCTGGGCAATGGCAACTGCGCAAGGCCCAGAACCAAAGCCGCCCGGATTACGAGGCGATGCTGGCCGAAAAGGCCGAGCCGGTTCTCAGCCACTGGATCGGGCGCATCCAAGAGGAGGCCTTGCTCACTCCCCGCTTGGTGTACGGCTACTTCCCCTGCGGTCGCCAGGGCAATGAAGTCGTGGTGTACGACCCCAGCGCCATGGCCCCGGGAGCCCCGCCTGCCGAAGCCGGACCGGAGCTGGGTCGCTTCCTGTTGCCGCGCCAGCGTGGGGGGAACCGTTATTGCATCGCCGATTTCTACCGTGACCTGGTCCCCGGCGACGCCGGCAACCTGACGCCAAGGGATGTGCTGCCCATGCAGGCCGTCACCATGGGAGAGCGAGCCACGGCCTTCGCCCAGCAGCTCTTCGCGGCGGATCAATACAGCGACTACCTCTACTTCCACGGCCTGGCGGTGCAAATGGCTGAAGCGCTTGCCGAGTGGATCCATGCCCGCATGCGCCGGGAGTTGGGCTTTGCCGCCTCGGAACCCACGGCCCTAAAAGATGTCCTGGCCCAGCGTTACCGAGGCAGCCGCTACTCCTTCGGCTATCCCGCCTGTCCCAACGTGGCGGATTCCAGGCAGCAGCTCGCCTGGCTGGGAACTGATCGGATCGGTCTTTCCATGGATGAAAGCGACCAACTGGAGCCGGAACAGAGCACCACGGCCCTGGTGGCCCTGCACAGCCGTGCGCGGTACTTCAGCGCCTGAAGTCAAGTCCCTGGGCCATGGCAGGCTTTGGGGGCCCTTAAGCACCCAATCCCATGGCCCTCGCCGGTCCCGGCGGCATCGATGCCGCCATTGCCTCAGGTCAGGACCTCGATGGGTCCCCCCTGGATCCAGCCATGCTGGCGCTCTACCAGGAGGTGATGGAACTTGAGAACGGCCGCGCCCGCAGTGGTGTGACCAAATCGATGCGCAATCGCATCGTGCGCACGGGATCCAAGCACTTGGATCAAGCCACTCTGGACGCCCGCCTGCGCGATGCGGGCTGGGAGGGCCTCAAGGCCAAGGAAATCGCTTTTTTCTACGGCTAAGGGCCGTCACTGAACCTCATTTGCAGAGATCCTCCAGGGTGTCGATGACGTCCTGCTGGAAATCTTCCAGGGAGTCTGAGTCGCCAAGATCGATGCCCTCGCCGGCAGCGTTCTGGGTGAGCTCCTGAAAATGGAAGGCGCCTTCGCCATGGGCAAGAAATTCCATGGCGGAAGGCTCACCACTTTCCTTGTAGGCGTCGCAGAGGGCCAGGAAGGCCGCATCCTCGGTGAAGTCCCAAGTCATGGATTGGTCGGTGCTCAGCGGAAGTATGCAGCCGTAGATGACCTTTAACGCCTCCCCCCGCCATTCCGTCAACCTCCCCGACCCGATTTGTGTCTTGATCCTTCAGACTCAAGATTGCCCCTTGGTCGCTTTTCCGTGTCCCTATACCCCTCTCCCGCAGCGGCTGGAGAGCTCAATGTCCTCGGTGAGGCCCTGCAGATCTGCGGTTGTGAACCCATGACCGGCTGGTTCCGGGATGGCAGCTGTCGCACCAATCCTGCTGATGTGGGTCTCCACACGGTTTGCTGCGTCGTTGACGAAGTCTTTTTGGCTTACACCAAAGCCCAGGGCAACGACCTCAGTGCGCCGGCCCCGGCCCATGGCTTCCCTGGGCTCAAGCCCGGTGATCATTGGTGCGTCTGCGCCAGTCGCTGGCTGGAGGCCTACGAGGACGGCGTGGCGCCGCCCGTGAACTTGGCCGCATGTGAGCAATCGACCTTGTTGCTGGTTCCCCTGGAAGTGCTGCAGGCCCACTCCGCCTGAGGGGCCCGGCATGGCCGATGATGCAAGAGGTCCGGCATTGGCATGGGTCTGCGCATCACCCTTTTGGGCAAAGGAGCTTGGGGAAGCACCCTCGGCCGGCTCTGGAGCCTCCAGGGCCACGGGGTGACGGCCTGGTCACGCCGCGATGGGCCGTTGGCGCCCACGCTTCTGGGCAACAGCGAACTCGTGGTTTCAGCGGTGTCGATGGCGGGGGTGGAGCCGCTGGCCCAGGCCCTCGTCGGCCATTGGCCCCCAGGGATGCCGCTGTTGACCTGCAGCAAGGGCATCGACTTGGAGCGACTTTGTAGCGCCAGCCAGCTCTGGCAACGCCACCATCCCCAAATCCCCATGGCCGTCCTCAGCGGGCCCAACCTGGCTGACGAGTTGGATCGGGGTTTGCCAGCGGCCAGCGTCGTCGCCAGTCACGATGCAGCCCTGGCTGAACACCTGCAGACGGCCCTGCTGGCCCCCAATCTGCGCCTCTATACCAACTCCGATCCCATCGGCACGGAGGTGGCAGGCGCCATGAAAAACGTCATGGCCGTGGCGGCCGGCATCAGCGATGGGCTCGGCCTGGGCGCCAATGCCAAGGCCTCCCTGCTCTGCCGTGGCCTGGCGGAGATGGGGGTGGTCCTGAAGGCCCTGGGGGGCCAGGGGGCCACCCTGTACGGGCTGGCGGGACTGGGGGACCTCCTGGCCACCGCCAACAGCCCCCTCAGCCGCAATTACCGCTTCGGCAACCATCTGGCCACTGGCGCCACCGAAGCGATGGCCCTGGCCACCATCGGCGCCACCGTGGAAGCCCCCTCCACGGCCCGGGCCGTGGTGGCCTTGGCGGATCGCCAGGGTTGGTCGGTGCCCATCTGCCGCCAGGTGGTCGACCTGCTGGAGGGTCGGGTGGATCCCCGCGAGACCGTTCGGGCCCTGATGGAGCGTGATCTGCGGCCCGAAGCGGACGGACGGTGACGATGACCCAAGCCACCTTTGCCGGGATTCCCGCCAGTGCTGGCCCGGGGCTGCGGGCGGTGTTGATCGAGGCCTTCGGCGACGGACCTTGCTGCGGCAATGGGGCCACCGTGGTGCGACTGGAATCACCGGCCCTGGCCCCGTGGATGGGAGCGATCGCCGCCAGCCTGCGCCAGTCGGAAACGGCCTTTGTGCTGCCGGTTCCAGGGACCCGAACCTGGTTGCTGCGCTGGTTCACCCCCACGACAGAAGTGCGCCTTTGTGGCCACGCCACCCTTGGGGCCCTGTTGGCCCTGGCCCACTGGGGGGACCTCCAACCCGGAGAGGCCCTGCACTTCCTGACCCGCAGCGGCGTTCTGCCGGTGCGGCTGCTGGAGCCGGGGCTGGGTCAGCTGGATTTACCAACGGGGGAGCTGGTTCCAACCACCGTGCCGGAGGGCCTGGGCCGGCTGTTGCAGCAGCGACTGGGGTATGCCCCAGAGGCTTACTGGAGCTCGCCCCTGGGCTACAGGGTCGCCCTGCTGGACGCCGCAGCACCCCTGGCTGCCATGGCCTGCCTGGCCCAGGAGCTGGAGGGACCGGACCGGGGCGGGCTGGTGCTGATGCAGCCCAAAGTCGGCCCTCGGGGCCCCCAGGTGGCCGGGGAAACGGCGGATTATCAGCTGCGCTTTTTTGCGCCGGGCCTGGGCATCGATGAAGATCCGGTCACCGGTTCAGCCCACGCCCTGGTGGCCCCCTACTGGCAAACGCGGCTGCAACGATCCCGTGTGATCGGCTGGCAATGCTCTGACCGTCCTGGGGGCATGGTGTGTGAGAGCGCTCCATCAGGCATGATCCGCCTGACAGGTACGGGACATCTGCTGTGGGATGGCACCTTGAACGCCTCAGTGCCCCCCTGGCCCGAGGGCTCGAACTACAGGGGCGACGATGGCGAAGTCGCTTGGCATCACTGGCTCGCCATCGATTCAGACCCCATCCCCTGATGCTCACAGCCCCCCTCGCCACCATGGCGGTGGGCACTGGATTCTGGGCCCAGACCCTGCTCAAACCAGGCGCCACCCCAGCCGACCGGGACGTGCTCGAAGCCCTGATCGCCCAACCGAGTCGGGCCACCGCCACCAGCCAGGCCGGTGCCTTTAACGGCGCCGCGCCCGCAGCCAGCCCCACCGCGGCAGGTTTGCCCCCAACCCTCCCGTCGACGGCCTCAGCGACCGGCACCATGGCTAGCGGCACCCCGGCGGCCGGGACCCAGGCGGCGGGCGCTGAAGCCACGGCGGCCGAGATGGTGGGCCGGCTGCGATCGGCCCGGATTGCTAAGGACTCCCGGTCCCTCCAGGTTCCCCAGGGCGGCCCTGAGGTGGCCCTGGAGATCCGGGTGGCCCTGCTCAAGCTCTCGGCCCGCCCCAGGCTCTCGGCGGAGGGTCCCTGGCAGATACGGGACCGGGCCGGCCAGCTGCTCGCCCAGGGTGGTGCCGGCGACGCCCCTGACCTGGAGGGCCTAATGGCCTCCAATGCCGAGATGTGGATGCGCAGTACCGCTGCAGGCGCCTTGCAGGCCGACGGGCGAGCCTATGGGGGCCTGTTCCGGGTCCTGCGGGCCGCCGATGGCTTCCAGGTCGTCAACCACCTGTCCCTTGAGTCCTATATCAGTTCGGTGGTGGGGGGCGAAATGCCCAGCACCTGGAACATGGAGGCCCTCAAAGCCCAGGCCGTGGCTGCCCGCTCCTATGCCATGGCCCACATGGCCCGTCCAGCGGATCAGCAGTGGCATCTGGGGGACACCACCCGCTGGCAGAACTATGAAGGCCTCAGCAGTGTCAGTGGACGCACCCGGCAGGCCACCACCAGTACGGCTGGCGTCATCCTGAGCTACCAGGGGGGCATTGTTGAAAGTCTGTACGCCGCCACCCAGCAGATCGTCGACGTGGCCCATGGCCAGCTGGGGGCCAGCATGAGCCAGACCGGGGCCCAGGAACTGGCGCAACAGGGCCTTCGCTTCAATGAGATCCTGGGGCGCTATTACCAGGGGGCTTCCCTGGCCCGGTTGCAGGCGGGTGCGGGCTGAACGCTACTGGCGCCAGGCCTCCCAGGTCTCCCAGGAGGCCCTGGATCGCGGTGCCCTGGTGCCCTTGGTCACCGAGGAAATCCTCGATCCCCGCCTGGCTCCCTTTCGGCTGCGCACCCTCCATGGCTTGCCGCCCCGCCACCTAAGGGAGAGCGGACCACGCCCCAACCCATTTCTGCCCTGGGAACCGCTGCTGCAGGTGGACCAACTGGAGGGCGGCCATGTGGTGTTGCTCAACAAATACCCGGTCCAGTCCTGTCACCTGCTGCTGATCACAGGGGAATGGAAACCACAGCAAGGCTGGCTGGAGGGGTCGGACTGGCGGGCGGTGGCGAGGGTCGCCGCCGACACCGGCGGACTCTGGTTCTTCAACAGTTCGGCCCTGGCCGGTGCCAGCCAGCCCCATCGGCACCTGCAACTCCTGCCCCGCCATGGGGACGAACCCAGCTGCCCCCTGGCCGAATCGATCGCCCAGCAGCTGCGGCAGGAACACCACCCCTGGCCGTGGGCCTATCGCATCAGCCCCCGCCTGGACCCCCTGGGTTGTGCGGACCTGGCCGAGATCTATGCCGGCCATTGCCGCGACCTGGGACTGGGGGAGCCGGGGCTCCACGACCAACCCCAGCATCCCTACAACCTCATTTTTAATGACCGCTGGTTCCTCACCGTGCGCCGAATCCGGGAGCACTGTGCGGGCTTCAGCGTCAATGGGCTCGGGTTTGCCGGCTATCTGCTGGGCACCCATCGCTCGGACCTGAACTGGCTGCAGCAGAAGGGTCCCTGGGCCTTACTAGAGGCGGTGGCGGCCCCAGCCAGCTGAGCCTGCCAGGCGATTTCCGTAATTTCACGGTTGGCAGCGGCGCACAAATCGAGCTTTCTGGAAAGGCGGGCTGTTCTTGATGGAACGGACCTGGTCCAGGCCCCTTCGCTTGGAATCGGGTGTTTTCCAATTCAAGTTGGCCGGCTTATTTTCACAGTTTATTCTAATTTTTATCGCCATGATCAGGGTCCATTCCCCCCACCCCAGTCGCTCGCTTTCCCTGGCGACACCGCAGCTGCAGCAGCGTAATCGTCGCGTAGAGGCCCACCGCCAACTGGTGCGGCCTTTGGCCATTCATTATGCCCGACTCAGCCGCGAATCCAGTGAAGATCTCCAGCAAGCGGGCATGCTCGGCCTCATTCGTGCTGCTGAGCTCTATAGCCACGAACGCAAGACACCCTTTGAGGCTTTCGCTCGCCCCCATATTCGCGGCGCCATTCTTCATTACCTGCGTGACGTCTCCCCCCTGGTGCGCCTGCCCCGCCGTCAGGC
>JAPLIF010000081.1 GCA_026389255.1 Cyanobacteriota bacterium | reverse complement strand
GTCACCATCGTGATCACGGCGGCAATGCCGATGATCACCCCCAGCATTGTCAGAATCGAGCGCAGGCGATTGGCCACCAAGGACTGAAAGGCCAGGGGCACCGTTTCGCGTAGGTCGGCCAAAATGGGCCCCCAGCCCAGCGCCGCCACCACCCGCCGCAGCCCCTGCAGGCGGCCCCGCCGGCGGCCCGCTCGCCGCCGCCTCATCGAATCCCGCGGCCACCGCCGGCGGGTTGGAACGGGGATCCACTCTTCACCGGCTTGTCATTGGGTTTGCGTTGCCCCGGAAAGCTGATGTACACCCGCTGGCCCTGCTTGATTCCGCTCAACACCTCCGTCTGGGGTCCCACCGTGGCCCCCACCCGCACCGGCTGGAAGCGGGGTTTGCCGCCGGCCTGGTGCAGTAGGACGCCCGTTCCCCCCTCCTGGCTGACGATCGCCGAGGTCGGCACCAACAGGGCATTGTCATGGCGTCCCACCAGAAAGTTGGCGGTGAAATTCATGCCCGACATCAGCCTCGGACCGCTTTCGGCGGGCAGACTCAGCCGCACCTGAAAGCTGGTGACGTTCTGCACCACCACCGATTCCGGGGCGATCAGCCGCACCCGTGCCGGCACCGGACGGCGCGGGTAGGCATCCACCAGCAAATCCACCGCCTGGCCGGGATGGATGCTGCCGATGTCGACTTCCGAAACATTGGCCAGGCCTTCCAGGGCTCCGGCCAGGGCCACGATCGAGCTGGAGGTGGCCGAACTGGTGGCGCTGGCGGAGGTGGTCGGTGTCACGAAGGCGCCCACATCGGCAAACTTCTGGGTGATGACCCCGGCGAACGGCGCCCGGATCATCGTGTCCTCGATCAGGCTGTCGATGGTCTGCAGGCTGCCCTTCGCCTTGAGCACCTGGGCGCGGGCCAGGGCGATGTCCTCCTTGCGGAAGCCGGCCTGCAGCAGTTGCAGCTGCGACTGGGTGCCCTGGACTTTTTCCTGGGCGGCCCGGTACTGGGCGGCGCTGGCGTCGTAGGCGACCCGGCCCAGGGCCCCGGCCTCAAACAGCGTTGTATTGCTGGAATACGACGAACGAATCGCCACCAGCTGGGCCTGGGCATCGTTGAACGCGTTGCGGGCCTGGGCGATTTCTTCAGGGCGATTGCCGGCCACCAGCTTGCTGAGGTTGGCCTCGGCGGCAGCCAGCTCACCTCTGGCGCTTAGGCGCTGGCCCTGCAGATTGCTGGCATCCATCTGGGCCAATAGCTGGCCCGCTGCCACCCGATCCCCCTGCTCCACCAGCAGCCGTTCAATCCGCCCCGGTTGCTTGGGGCTGATGTTCACCGGCGCCACCGGTCGGATGACGCCGGTGGCGCTCACCTTGACGGTGATGTCCTCCCGGACGACCGCCGCCGTTTCCCGGTCCACGGCCTGCTGCCGTTTCTGCTCCTCGTTGCGTTGCCATTGCCAGGCTCCAACACCAGCGAGGGCCGCCAGGACCACCAAGGCCAGGGCCAGGGCGGGGGCCACCGTGGGCTTGGGGGCGTTCTGGGCGGGTGCTGCCACGAGGACGCTGCGGGGGCCGGGTGCCGAATTTCCACTTTAGGCCGTTGGCCCAGGGGGCGATCTCGCCGCTGATCAACAAGCTTCTCCGTGCCCGATACCCCCTGGGCCCCAATACGGTGAAGGCCTTGTTTTGGCCCCATCCAAGCCCCGTGAGCCCCACCATGTCGATCGCCCCTGGCCCTGCCCCAGCCCGCTCCGGCCCCTGGAGCGCCGCGGCGATCCCCGACCAAAGCGGACGCCTGGCCTTGGTCACCGGGGCCAACAGTGGTCTGGGTTTCGAAACAGCTCGCGCCCTTGTGGCCCATGGAGCCACTGTGGTCTTGGCCTGTCGCTCGCCCCAGAAGGCGGCGGCGGCCCGGGCCCAGCTCCTGGCCGACCTGGCCCGTCCAAACCCAGCTTCCCCCGCTTCGTCCCAGGGCGCCCTCGATTGCCTCAGCCTCGATCTGGCCGACCTGGCCAGCGTCGCCGCCGCCGCCGACAGCCTGGCCCAGCGCTACGGCCGCCTCGATCTGCTGATCAACAACGCCGGGGTCATGGGCCCTCCCCGCACCCTGACCCGGGACGGCTTCGAGCTCCAGTTCGGCACCAACCATCTGGGCCACTTCGCCCTCACCCAGGCCCTTTTGCCCCTGCTCAGGGGCCAATCGGACGCCCGGATCGTCACCGTCACCTCCGGAGCCCAGTACTTCGGTCGCATCGACTTCGACGATCTCCAGGGCGAGCGCCGTTACGACCGCTGGAAGGCCTACGGCCAGAGCAAGCTCGCCAATGTGATGTTCACCCTCGAGCTGCAGCGCCGGCTTGATGCCTCGAATGCCGCCATCCGTGCCCTGGCGGCCCATCCCGGCCTGGCCCGCACCTCCCTGCAGCCCTCCTCGGTGGCCGCCAGTGGGTCCTGGTTCGAACCCATTGCTTATCGGCTGATGGATCCCCTGTTTCAGAGCGCCGCCATGGGGGCCCTGCCCCAGCTTTACGCCGCCACGGCCCCAGAAGCTCCGTCGGCTGGGCATTTCGGCCCCGATGGCTTCGGCGGGATGGGGGGGTGGCCCAAGTCGGTGCCGGTCGCTGCCGCGGCCCTCAATGCCAGCCAGTGCCAGCGCCTCTGGCAGGTGAGTCAGGAGCTGTTGGCCGGCTGTCCGGCCTGGCCCCAGATGGATTCTTTATAGAAAGCGATCCAAGGCGCCTGGTGGCGGCCCTCCCCTTCAGCCCGGCGAGCGGCCCGCTGCCATGGCGAGGATGGCGGGCTTTCGATGGAAGGAACTGACGGAATGGGAAAGGATTTGTTCGCCCCGCTGCCAGGCGCAGGTGCGCGAGAGCAGTTCCAATTCATCAAACCAGTGGGATTTCGTCATTTGGTTTCCATGCATTCGATAGTGATAAACACAAGCATCAATCAAAACCCCTGGTGCCGTACAGGTCACGGCCATCATCATGCCGAGGTCTTCGCCTTGGGAGAGGCCCATCCAACCGCCGATTCTCTTCAGTAAATTGGTTTCCACCAACAGGCTGGTGGGGCCGAGGGGAATGTTGTGCTTCGGTGTGGGCCAAGCACGCCATACATCCCCCGGCGCGCAGGGGCCTGCCGCCATGATCTGCGTTTCTACGCTGGAATCTCCACCTAAATATCCGGCCGCCCAAAGAGCGCTGGGTTGACCCTGGATGGCTTGCAGGCGTTGGTCGATCGAGTGGGGCGGCAATAAGTCATCATCGTCGGCACTGGTCACCCAGGCTCTGCGGGCGGCGACTAGGCCAAGATTGCGGCAGGCGGCTTGGCCGATGGGTCGGGAGGAGCCGATGACGGTGGCTTGCTGGCGGATCTCCAGGGGAATGGTGTCTTGATTGTTGCCATCGACGACGATGACATGTTCAACGTTGCAATGATTAAGTTGGAGACTTCGGTTCAATTCCACCAGCATGGCCAGCCGATCTGGGGCCAATCTGGTGGGGGTGATCACGCTAACTAACATTTAATGCCTTCGGTCTTGTTTGGTGGCGATCTTGGAGCCCGCAGGGTTTGTTATTTTGATTTTCAATCCCTCCCCCATCGTAGTTGATTTGGAGCGGGATGATCAGCTTGGCAAACCTTCGTGTTGATGGGTTTTCCCCTCGGCCTATCCCTGCTGGAGGGGTGTGGAGCTTGGCTCGGCAACATGTCTCACCCTACGTCCCTAGAATCGGCGGCTGCCGAAGGCTTTTCATGCCCCGCGCCACCAATGCTGCCGGCAAGGGCCAGCCTCTGCGATCCCATCAAGCCACCGTGGTCGAGAAGGCCGCTCTCCAGACCCTCAATGGCGGCAGCCTGGACAATGTGATCCGGGTGCGGGGCGCCCGTCAGCACAACCTGCGCAACGTCGATCTCACGATTCCGCGCAACAAATTAATCGTGTTCACCGGCGTTAGTGGCAGCGGCAAGAGCTCCCTGGCCTTTGACACGATCTTTGCCGAGGGTCAGCGGCGCTACGTGGAGAGCTTGTCCGCCTATGCCCGCCAGTTTCTGGGCCAGGTGGACAAACCCGATGTCGATGCCATCGAGGGCCTGTCGCCGGCGATTTCCATCGACCAGAAATCCACCAGCCACAACCCCCGCTCCACCGTCGGCACCGTCAACGAAATCCAGGACTACCTGCGGCTGCTGTTTGGCCGCGCCGGTGAACCCCACTGCCCCCAGTGCGAGCGTCCGATCCGGCCCGAAACCATCGACCAAATGGTGGACCAGATCATCACCCTGCCCGAGGGCACCCGCTTCCAGCTGCTGGCGCCGGTGGTGCGCGGCAAAAAGGGCACCCACGTCAAGCTGTTGTCGGGGCTGGTGGCGGAGGGTTTCGCCCGGGTGCGCATCAACGGGGAGGTGCGGGAGCTGGCGGACAACATCGAACTCGATAAAAACCACGCCCACAACATCGAGGTGGTCGTGGACCGCCTGGTGGCCCGCGAGGGCATCACCGAGCGGCTGACCGATTCCCTGCGGACCGCCCTGAAGCGCGGTGAGGGACTGGCCCTGGTGGAAGTCGTGCCCCGGGAGGGCGAATCCCTGCCGGAGGGCCAGGAGCGGGAACGCCTCTATTCCGAAAATTTTGCCTGCCCTGTCCACGGCGCCGTGATTGAGGAGCTGTCGCCGCGGCTGTTTTCGTTCAACAGTCCCTATGGCGCCTGCCCCGACTGCCACGGTATCGGCTTCCTGCGCCAGTTCACCCTGGAACGGGTGGTGCCCGATCCCTCCCTGCCCGTTTATGCGGCTGTCGCCCCCTGGAGCGATAAGGAGAATAGCTATTACTTCTCCTTACTCATTTCCGTGGGTGAGGCCTGTGGCTTCGAACTCAAAACCCCCTGGAATCAGCTCAGCGATAGCCAGCGTCAGATGTTGCTGCATGGCAGCGAAGAACCCATCTCGATTCAGGCCGACAGCCGCTATCGCAAGGGCCAGAGTTATACCCGCCCCTTTGAGGGCATCCTCCCCACCCTGGAGCGTCAGTTGCGGGATGCCGGCGGTGAGGCGGTGCGCCAGAAGCTGGAGAAATTTCAGGACCTGGTGCCCTGCTCCATCTGTCGGGGACTGCGTCTGCGCCCCGAGGCCCTGGCGGTCAAGGTCGGTCCCTATGCCATTCACCAATTGACGTCGGTCAGTGTGGCCGAAACCCTTGCCGGCGTCGAAGCGCTGATGGGGGTGGGCTCCGCCGCAGGGTCCCCCCCCCTCCTCAATGAGCGCCAGATCCAGATCGGCGACCTGGTGCTGCGTGAAATCCGCATGCGCTTGCGTTTTCTGCTGGACGTAGGCCTCGATTACCTCAGCCTGGATCGGCCCGCCATGACCCTCTCGGGCGGTGAGGCCCAGCGCATTCGCCTCGCTACCCAGATTGGCGCCGGCCTGACGGGGGTGTTGTACGTGCTGGATGAACCCAGCATCGGCCTACACCAGAGGGATAACGACCGATTGCTTTCCACCCTCACCAAGCTGCGTGATCTGGGCAACACCCTCATCGTTGTCGAGCACGATGAGGACACCATCCGAGCTGCCGATTACCTCGTGGATATTGGCCCCGGTGCCGGCGTTCACGGCGGCCATATCGTCGCCGAGGGGTCCCTGCAGAACCTGCTTGAGGCGGAGGACTCCCTCACCGGCGCCTACCTCAGCGGCCGCCGCTCCATCCCCACCCCCGCCAGTCGCCGCGAGGCGGGAAGCCGGCGTTTGCGGCTCGTCAACTGCAACCGCAACAACCTCCGCGGCATTGATGTCGACATTCCCCTGGGGCGGCTGGTGGCGGTGACCGGGGTGAGTGGCAGTGGTAAGAGCACCCTGGTGAATGAGTTGTTGCACCCAGCCCTGGAGCACCAGCTGGGACTCAAGGTGCCTTTCCCGGCGGGACTGGAGGAGCTGCGGGGCATCAAGGCCATCGACAAGGTGATCGTCATCGACCAGAGCCCGATCGGGCGCACGCCCCGCTCCAATCCAGCCACCTACACCGGCGCCTTCGATCCGATCCGCCAGGTGTTTGCCGCCACCGTGGAGGCCAAGGCCCGGGGCTATCAGGTGGGGCAGTTCAGTTTCAATGTCAAAGGGGGGCGTTGCGAGGCCTGTGGGGGGCAGGGCGTCAACGTCATCGAGATGAATTTTCTGCCGGATGTCTATGTGCAGTGCGACGTTTGCAAGGGCGCCCGTTACAACCGCGAGACCCTACAGGTGACCTACCGCGGCCACACCATCGCCGATGTGCTCGAAATGACGGTCGAGCAGGCCGCCGAGGAATTTGCCGCCATTCCCCAGGCCGCCGATCGGCTGCGCACCCTGGTGGATGTGGGCTTGGGCTATATCAAGCTTGGCCAGCCCGCCCCCACCCTCTCCGGGGGTGAGGCCCAGCGGGTCAAGCTGGCCACCGAACTCTCCAAGCGCGCCACCGGCAAAACCCTCTATCTGATTGACGAACCCACCACCGGCCTCAGCTTCTATGACGTGCATAAGTTGATGGAGGTGATGCAACGGCTGGTCGATAAGGGCAATTCAATCCTGGTGATTGAGCACAACCTCGATGTGATTCGCTGCGCCGATTGGTTGATTGATCTGGGTCCCGAAGGGGGCGATAAGGGCGGCGAGATCGTGGTGACGGGAACCCCAGAAGAGGTTGCCGAGCATTCCACCAGTCATACGGGCAGGTATCTCAAGCAGGTGCTGGCCCAGCACCCGCCGCAGGTGGAAGCGGCCTGATCCCTGACCGTTAACGGGGAGGCGGGGCGTCGTTCTCGGCCGGATGCTCCTTGTTGGAGTCGGGCATCCAGTAGCTGAGGTTGTCTTCCCAGTAGGGGCGACCCGCCAGCCGCTCCGTGTTCAGCTGGGTGTGACCCAGACGGGCCGCCAATTGGGTGATCTCCACGGCCGAGAGATCGGTGTGGATATCCTCCCCGGCGATTTTGATCAGGGCGGGCAGCTGGGCCAGGGTGGCGGGTTGAATCAGTTTGCGGAAGACCTCGTTGAGCACGAGCCGTTGCCGTTCCATGCGTCCCAGGTCGCCGGCCTCGTCATGGCGAAAGCGTAGGAAGCCCAGCAGGTCGTCCCCCTTGAGCACCTGGCGACCGGGGTAGAGATCAATGGTCAGGTGTTGGCTGCGATCGACATAAACCATTCGTTTGGGCACATCCACTTCCACGCCTCCCAACGCATCCCCAACCCGGGCCACCGCGTCCAGATTCACCTTGATGTAGCGATCGAGGGGCATGCCCAGCAGGCGACCCATTTCCAGTTTGGTCTCGGCGATGCCGGCCTGGCCGTAGAGGGCATTGGCCTTGACGACGCCGAGACGCCCAGAGGCGATGTAGGTGTCGCGGGGCAGTTGGATGATGTGGGTCTCACCGTCTTGAACCCGCACGCTGAACATGACATCGGTGTTATCGCCCACCTTGTCGGTGCCCAGCACCAGCACTTGACGCCGCCCTATCCCAAGGGGATCGAGGAGTTGTTGCAACAGGCCAGCGCCCTCGCCCAGGCTGGCCGAGAGCTGGGCCACGGCGGCGGGTTTGGCCAGTCCGTACCCCAACGACAGGCCGAGCACGAAGGTCAGCCAGGGCAACTTGCGGCGGCGGGGCCGGCGACGGGGCCTCAGGGTGGTGACGGATCCCAGAGGTTCCTTGGCGTCCCTGGGTCTCTTCAGCACAGATAGGGAGAAGTAAGCCTGACCCATAGTGCCCCAATCACGGGGCACCATGTCAGCCGGGTCCGACCCGCAGACAGGCGGCGGCCCCATCGGCCTTGTGGCGGGCCTCCGCCTCGTCGGCCCCCAGGGCGAGGGCCACACCCATGCGCCGGTGGGGCCTGGCATCCGGTTTGCCGAAGAGCAACAGCTGGGTATCGGCATTCACCAGGGCTTCGGCGACACCGCCATAGGCAACCTGGTCGTGGGTTGCGGTGGCCAGCACCACCCGGCTGGCCGCGGGCCCCAGGGAGCGGATGGCGGGGATCGGCAGACCCAGCACCGCCCTGACGTGCAGCTCGAATTCGCTCAGATTCTGGCCGATGAGGGTGACCAATCCGGTGTCGTGGGGCCGGGGCGAGAGCTCGGAGAACACCACTTCCTCGGCTCCCTGGGGCCCGCAGAGAAAGAACTCCACCCCGAACAGGCCGGCGCCGCCCAGGTGGTCCGTCACCTGGCGGGCCATCGCCTGGGCGGCTTGCAGCTGGGCCTCCCCCATGGCGGCCGGTTGCCAGCTGCATTGGTAATCGCCCCGCTCCTGGAGGTGGCCAATCGGTGGACAAAACAGGGTGGGACCCTCCCACTGGCGCACCGTCAGCAGCGTGATCTCCAGGCTGAAGCGCAGAAATTCCTCCACGATCACGCGGGTGCCGCTGCCCCGGGCCCCTGCCTGGGCCGCGGCCCAGGCCATGGCCACGTCGTCGGGGCCGTTCACCACGCTTTGCCCCTTTCCGGAGGAGCTCATCACCGGCTTGACGACCACGGGCCAGCCCAGGGCTGCGGCGGCGGCGGCCAAGGCAGCAAGGCGATCACACCCATCCGGAACATCATCCCAGGCATTTCGGCGGCCAGGTCGCGGATCCGGTCGCGGTTCATCGTGATGGCGGTGGCGCGGGCGGTGGGGATCACCGTGATGCCCTCGGCCTCCAGTTCGACCAGGGCATCGACCGCGAGGGCTTCGATCTCCGGAATCACCAGATCGGGCCGGTGACGCCGCACAACCGCCTTGAGGGCCTCCGGGTCGGTCATCGGGATCACCTCAACCGCATGGGCCACGGCCATGGCCGGGGCGCCGGCATAGCGGTCCACCGCAATCACCCGGCAGCCCAGCCGCTGGGCGGCGATCGCCACTTCCTTGCCCAGCTCGCCGCTGCCCAGCAGCATCAGGGTGCAAGGCAAGCGGGGTGGATGGGCTGGGGCCATGGGGCCGCTCTCCTAAGACCGATGCCCATCCTGTCTGGCTGCTGGCCTGGCCCCCCCGTCCGGGTGCCGGTCAGGCCATGGGGGCGCCGTGCGACCGCCCCTGCCTAACCTGCCTACGACCCACGCTGCCCCCTGCGGTGACCGTTCGCTTCCCCCTGACGCTCTTCGGGGTGCCGCACCAGGTCGGGCCCCTGGCCTTTCGCACCGCCGGCGATGCCATTGAGCTGCCCTTCGATCTGTCGATCGAGAGCCTGCAGCGCTGGACCCTGGTGTATCTGGGTCTGTCGTCGCTGGTGTTTGTGGTGGTCTGGGTTCTCGGTTATCTGCGGCGCTAGGACGTCCTGCCGGACCCAGGGGGCCCTGGCCTCAGGGCAGCAAGGGGGCTTGGCCTCAGGGCAGCATCGTTAACTGCCGCTCCGGGGATTCCTCGCTGACGAAGCCGTAGGCCTCGAACACCGCCGGATCGGGGTGGGTGATGTGGGATCCGTCCGCTGTGGGCTCCAACTGAAATCCTTCTGCCGCCATGCGTCGCATCAGGGCTGCCGCTTCCTCAAAGCGGGCGGCCATGGAGTCGAGACTGGCGCAGTCCGATGTGAGGCCCGCTTCTCTCCAGGTGAAATAAGCCATCGACCAGAACCGGGGGATGGCTTCCAAGCTGACAGGAAGGGTCCCTGGAACACAAGGGTGTGCCAGGGACCAAGGGGGGTCAGCGGGTTTCGATCAGTTCGGAGAGCGGATAGCGAACTTTGGCCAGGCTGGAGTACTTGTCCTCTGGGCTGCGGTAGCCCAGGGCGCAAACCACGCTGGAGTGGTAAGGAGTGCCCTCCAGGTTCAGGATGCGGTCGTAATCGGGCGGGCTGAATCCCTCGATGGGACAGGTGTCGACGCCGAGCAGGGCGGCGCAGGTCATCAGATTGCCGAGGGCGATATAGACCTGATTGGAGGCCCACTGGCCGATGGCCTGGCTGCGGGGACCCTCCACGAGGTCGCGCTGAATCATGCCGCGATAGACCTCCAGCTGGGCTGGATCCAGCTCCCGGGCGCTGGCGGTGGCGGTGATCAGACGGTCCACATCCTCCAGGGTGATCTGGCGCCGGCTCAGCAGCACCACCAGATGGGAGGCATCGGTGATCTGGGACTGGTTCCAGGAATGGGGCCGCAGTTCGGCCCGCAGGGCCGGGTCCCGGATCACCAGGAATTTCCAGGGCTGCAGTCCGTAGGAGGATGGGGTCAACGCCAGGCATTCCTCCAGGGCGTCCCAGGTGGCAGGGGGGATGGCCTGCGTGGCATCAAACACCTTGGTGGCGTACCGCCAGTGCAAGTGCTCGATCAGGGACTCGGACGAGAGCGGTTGGGGCTGGGCCATCGGTGGCGATGTGTTTGGGAAAAGAGGGAAAAGAAAGCAAGAAATGGACGGGGCGGCCGATCACGGGGCCCCACGAAAGCTCAGGGTCGCAGCACTAGACCTAACAACACCAACAGGGCGCTGGCCCCCCAGAAACTGAGGACCACCCCCTGTTCGCTCAAGCCGCCCAATTCAAAGTGGTGGTGCAGGGGAGCCATGCGAAAGATCCGCCGGCCCTTGCCATCGGGACCCTTGGTGGCTTTGTAGACCCACACCTGCAGGATCACCGAAAGGGATTCGGCCATGAACACGCCCCCCATCAGCAGCAGCGGCCAAAGACTGTCGCTCAGCAGGGCGACGGCGGACAGGGCCGCCCCCATGGCCAGGGAACCCGTATCCCCCATGAACACCCGCGCCGGATGGCGGTTCTGGCTGAGAAAGCCCACCCAGCACCCCGCCATTGCCGCGCAGAACGCCGCCAGGGAGGGGTCGCCCCCATTGCCCCGCAGCATCAGTTGCAGGGCCATGCCCGTGAAGACCACGGCCCCGCAACCGGCCGCCAGGCCATCGAGGCCGTCGGTGAGGTTGGTGGCGTTGCTTTCGGCCATGAACACAAACAGTCCCAGGGGCCAGATCAGCAGGCCAAGGGGCAGCAGTCGGCCGAACGGCAGACCCACATCTCCAGGCAGACCTGCCCCCAGCCAGTTGCCCTGCCAGGCCCAAACCAGAAACAGGGCAGAGGCCAGGGCCTGCAGCAGCAATTTGCCGCGGGGGGTGAGGCCCGTGTTGGTGCGCTTGGTCAGGCTGCGCCAGTCATCAATGGCTCCGATCGCCATGAAGGCCAGGGTGACGGCGGCGACCGCCAGCAGCCGGGGATCCCCGGCGCTGGTCAACCCACCGATGATCAGGCCAACGGGCACGACGAGCAGGCCGCCCATCGTTGGGGTCCCTGCCTTGTTGAGGTGACCCTGGGGGCCGTCCTCCCGGATCACCTGGCCGAGTTTGAGACCGCGCAGCTTCGGCACACCCCAGGCCAGGACTCCGGCACTCACCAGGGTGGCCACCACAAAGGGCAAGGTGAGCATGGAATTGGCCAGGAAGCCGTCGCTGGCCAGGCATGCCAACAAAAGAACGCCACCGAGAAGGGCGGCGGTCAGTTTGCCGTTGATGGGGGCCATGGGGGTCGGGGCGCCGGAGGAGGGTTCAGTCCTCCCAGTCTTCTTCAGGCTGGTCATCGGTCTGGGTGTATTCCTCTTTTTCGCCCATCAGCGCCGAGAGTTCTTCTTCTTCCACCGTGCTCACATCGGTACTGGCGGTTTCTTCGTCAGCCACCAAGCGACCGCTGGCCTCCAGCAGGCTGAGCAGGTCCGGTTCGTCGCGGAGCGGCAGCACGGGCGCCGGCTCATCGCGCCGGTAGCGCGTCAGCGATGGGTTGATCGTGTCAAGAATGCTCATACCAACGCTCTGGAGGCCCCCCGGCAAGCACGCGATCCAGAAAAACAGCTCCGCTGTCCATCAAGATGGCGACCTTGGCCAATGGGCGTGGATCGACCCACCACCTTACTCTCCGGCCCTCCTAGAGAATTCAGCCTTGCTCCCCACTTTCGCCAACCCCTCCCCCGATGCATGATCCCAAGTGGCGCCAGGTGGCCTGGTTATGGGTCCTGGCACTGGGATTCAGTGCCCTGCTGGTGGCCGCCGGCAGGCATTGGCCCGAGCCCCTGGTGATCACTCCCGGGGCGATCTGGCTTCTGGTTTTGGCGCCTCCCGCCGCCATGGCCCTCTGGCTGGCGGCTCGCTGGACCCTGCCCCCCGGCGGCGAGGGGACAGAATCCTCTGGCGGATCACAATCCATCCATTCACAGCAGGAGCGGCACTGATGGGATTCAGCGGGCAGGCGCAACCGGAAGCAGGACCAGCCCCCCGGGCTAGGCGCGTGGTGCTGGCCTATTCCGGCGGCGTCGACACCAGTGTTTGCATTCCCTATCTCAAGCGGGAGTGGGGGGTCGAAGAGGTCATTACCTTGGCCGCCGATCTCGGCCAGGGGGATGAACTTGAGCCGATCCGGCTCAAGGCCCTCGCTGCCGGCGCCAGGGAGTCCCGGGTGGACGACCTGATCGAGCCCTTCATTCGTGAGTTTGCGTTTCCGGCCATTCGGGCCAACGCCCTCTATGAGGGTCGCTATCCCCTCTCCACCGCCCTGGCTCGACCGCTGATCGCCAGGCGCCTGGTGGAGGTGGCCCGGGAAGTGGGCGCCGATGCCGTGGCCCATGGCTGTACCGGCAAGGGCAATGACCAGGTGCGCTTCGATGTGGCCATCGGCGCCCTGGCGCCGGAGCTCAAGGTGCTCGCTCCCGCCCGGGAATGGGGCATGAGTCGTGAAGAGACCATTGCCTACGGCGAACGCTGCGGCATCCCGGCACCGGTGAGCAAAAAGTCCCCCTATTCCATCGACCTCAACCTGCTGGGTCGCAGCATTGAGGCCGGTTCCCTCGAGGATCCCCAGGTGGAGCCGCCTGAGGAGATCTACGCCATGACCGCTTCGGTGGCCGCGGCCCCAGAGGCGCCGGAAGATGTGGACATCAGCTTCGAGCAGGGCCTTCCCGTCGCTATCAATGGCGAGCGGTTGGCCCCGGTGGAGCTGATCCGTCGCGCCAATGCCCTGGCCGGTCGCCATGGCTTCGGCCGCCTCGACATGATCGAAAATCGGGTAGTGGGCATCAAGAGCCGGGAGATTTACGAAACGCCAGGGCTGTTGTTACTGATTCGTGCCCATCAGGACCTGGAGAGCCTCACCCTGGCCGCCGATGTCCAGCGTTACAAGCGCCAGGTGGAGGTGGCCTGGTCCGACCTGGTGTACCAGGGCCTTTGGTTCGGTCCCCTCAAACAGGCCCTCGATGCGTTCATCGACCGCACCCAGGCCACCGTGAACGGCAACGTGCGGGTGCGTCTGCACAAGGGCAACGCGGTGGTGATTGGACGCTCCAGCCCCAGCGACAGCCTCTATGTCGACGCCATGGCCACCTATGGCAGTGACGACCGCTTTGACCATCGGGCCGCCGAAGGGTTCATTTATGTCTGGGGTCTGCCAACCCGTCTCTGGTCGGCTCGTCACCGCTAAGGGTCTTGCTGGCCTGGCCCCCCGCCAGTCCCCCCCAAGCCTCCCGTAGGGACTGCATCAGTCCGGTCCGCGCCTGGGGCTCAACCGGCTCGAACCGCTCGGTTCGGGCGGGCGGCAGCAGCAGGGGGGGCCGGGACCCGTGGTTGGCCGCCGGACCCAGCTCGAGCAGCCTTCGCCTCAGGGAGGTGGTTTCCTCCATCAACAGCCGTTGCTGCCGCAGGGTTTCACGCAGCCTCTGGCGAAATTTGTCCTCAAAGATCTCCGGTAGCTCCAGGGTCATCCCATGCAGGTGCCGAATCTCCTCGCGGGTCACCTCCAGTTCACGGCGCAAACGTTCTAGGGAGGGTTGGCCGCTGCCGACGGCCCCTCGCGAAGGTAGGGGTGACCGCTCACCCAGGCCGTAGGGATGGGGCTCAGCCCCTTCTCCTAGGGGCGGGTCCGGCGGACCGGATCGGGTGGGCTTCAGCGGATCGCGGTCCACTGTTTGGCCACGGAAGGGCAATCACCCTATGGCAAGAATCGCTGTGTTCTTCTAGGGGGTGGACGCCTGCCTTCCAGGCGGCCGGCCCAAAACAAAACCCGACACCTTGGGGTGCCGGGCTGGAACCGGAGTTTGGGGGCCTCCTGAAGACGATCAGGCTTCTTGTGTTTCGGTAGCGGGTTCGGCGGCAGGGGTGGTTTCTGCCTGGTTGGGCAGTACCCGGGGTGGAGGCATCGGCCCGTCCTGTTTGACGGTGAGATAACGGATCACGTCCTCGGAAAGGCGCATGGCGCGCTCCAGAGTGGCGACTTGCTGGCCGTCACCGTTGTGGTTCAGCTGCACGTAGATGCCTTCGCGATGCTTGGCGATGGGATAGGCCAGGCGGCGCTTGCCCCGCATCTGGGTATCGAGGACCTCGGCACCGGCTTCGGTCACAAGGTCGCGATATTTGTTGACATGGGTTTCAACCTCCTCTTCCGGAATGTCCGGACTGAGGATGTACATGGTCTCGTAGTAGGGCTGCGTCATGGGCGCCTTCAGAGCAGGTCAGGGGCGGGGGGGACGGACCCCACCGACGGATTAATCAAGCTACCCCAGCGTCCGACCCCTAATAGGGGACTCAAAGTTGCATGCGTACGGCTTCGGAGAGGGTGGGGAGGTCCGCCTCCTTGCCCCGCAGCACCTGAACGACGGTGAACAGCAGGACCAGGAGGGTGCCCAGGAAGACGGTGTTGGCAAGGGTTCGGAACAGCAGGCCGCCCCCCAGCAACGATTGCAGCAACTGAAACACCAGGCCAATCACCACCAGCAGGATGTCCAGCATCAGGGCCTGCAGGGTGTTGAACCGAATCGTGTAGGGCACCTGGGGATTGCGAACCACCGCGGCAAAGAGCAGCACGAACAGCAGCAGTCCGCCCAGATTCATGCCCCCCATCGAGCCCAGGTTCTGGAGCAGCAGGGCCGGCATGGCCGGCAGCATCAGGGCGCTGAGGGGGGGGAAGCTGCCGAAGAGATCCCGGCCAAAGGGCAAGGCATCACTCCAGGTGAGGCTGTAGGGCAGCAGGGCGATCAGGCGTTGCCAGAGAGGGGGGTCTTGCATGGCGGGGGCGTTCCGATTCCCAGGCTAGGGAGGGGCCGGCGACCGGACAGCCAGCTGGTGTAGAGCCGCCTCCCGCATCACTGCAACGGGGACTTCGCTCTGGCCCGTCCACAGCCGCAGCGAAGCCGCACCCTGTTGCACCAGCATCTCCAGCCCATCAATGGTGCGGCAACCCAGCGCTTTCGCCTGTTGCAGCAGGGCCGTCGGCCGGGGTGTGTAGATGAGGTCGTACACGGTGGCGCCCTCCGGCAGGGCGTCCAGGTCCCCTGGGCCCAGGGGAGATGCAGCGGGTTCGGGGTCTGCGGATCGGGCCATGCCCATCGGCGTGGTGTTCACCACCAGGGCGCTGCCGCCCAGGGCTGGTCGCAGATGGTCTTCGCTCCAAGGCACTCCCTCCAGGGTGGGGGCCCAGCAACGACAGGCTTGCAGCAGACGGTCCAGGTTCTCTTGCCGCCTGCCCGCCACCAGAATGGGTTCCATCCCCAGTTCGGTGAGGGCCGCCACGATCGCCCGGGCGCTGCCGCCGTTGCCCAGCACCAGGGCCTGTTGTCCTTGCCAAGGGACGCTGCCGCCGGACCGTAAAGGCGCCAGGAAGACTTCAACATCGGTGTTCGTGCCGAACCACCCCCCCTCGGCGCGGGGCACCAGGGTGTTGACGGCCCCCAGACGGGCGGCCAGGGGGCTGAGCGCCTGGGCGAGCTGGGCGGCTTCGGCTTTGTGGGGCAGGGTGATGTTGAGGCCGTGGCATTCCACGGCCTCCAGCCCTTCCAGCACCGCCGCCAACCGGCCCGGGGGGGTGCGCAGGGCCATGTACACCCAGTCCAGCCCCAGCGCCTGCAGGGCGGCGTTGTGCATGGCCGGTGACAGGGTGTGGCGTAACGGATCGCCCAGCACCGCCACCAGGCCACTGGCCCCACTGATGGTGGATCGGCGCCGGCAGCGCTCCTGATCGAGGGCGGCTTCCCCAGGGGCGACGACGGGGGGATCGGTGGCGTCAGGCGCGCCGGAAGGGGGCTGGGACATGGCGTCGCCGCGGGGCTGGGGTGAGCGTAGACCGGCTGCAAACCCTTGCCCGCCAAGGGTTTGGCGTGATTCGACCCACCCTTTCGGTTCGGGAACCACCCCTCGCCGGGGCAGGGGTGTCCTGCTGAAGATGCTCACATCCCTAATTCACTGGACACAGGAGCAAAGAACCCATGGGCAAGGTCGTTGGTATTGACCTCGGCACCACCAACAGTTGCGTCGCGGTGATGGAGGGCGGTAAGCCCACTGTGATCGCCAACGCCGAAGGCTTCCGTACGACCCCCTCGGTGGTGGCTTATACGAAGAACCAGGACAAGTTGGTGGGGCAGATCGCCAAGCGTCAGGCGGTCATGAACCCTGAAAACACCTTCTATTCGGTGAAACGTTTCATTGGCCGCCGGGTCGATGAAGTCAACGAAGAATCCAAGGAGGTGAGCTACACCGTTGAGAAGGCCGGCGCCAATGTCAAGGTGAAGTGCCCGATCTTGAACAAGCAATTCGCCCCCGAGGAAATCTCGGCCGAAGTGCTGCGCAAGTTAGCGGAAGATGCTGGCAAGTATCTCGGTGAACCGGTCACCCAGGCGGTGATCACCGTGCCGGCCTACTTCAACGATTCCCAGCGCCAGGCCACCAAGGACGCCGGCAAAATCGCTGGTCTCGAGGTCCTGCGCATCATCAATGAGCCCACGGCCATGGCCCTGGCCTACGGCTTGGACAAGAAAAACAACGAGCGCATTCTCGTCTTTGACCTCGGCGGCGGCACCTTCGATGTCTCCGTGCTCGAAGTCGGCGATGGTGTTTTCGAAGTGCTTTCCACTAGTGGTGATACCCACTTGGGCGGCGATGACTTCGACAAGGTGATCGTCGATTACTTGGCCGACAGCTTCAAGGCCAACGAAGGCATTGATCTGCGCCAGGACAAACAGGCCCTGCAGCGCCTCACCGAGGCGGCTGAAAAGGCCAAGATCGAGCTCTCCAGCGCCACCCAGAGCGAGATCAATCTCCCCTTCATCACCGCGACACCAGAGGGTCCCAAGCACCTCGATGTCACCCTCACCCGGGCCAAGTTTGAGGAGCTGGCCTCCAAGCTCATCGACCGTTGCCGTGTGCCGGTGGAGCAGGCCCTCAAGGACGCCAAGCTTTCCACCAGCGAACTTGATGAGATCGTCATGGTGGGGGGTTCCACCCGCATCCCGGCGGTGCTGGAACTGGTCAAGCGGGTCACGGGCAAGGATCCGAATCAGACGGTCAACCCCGATGAGGTCGTCGCTGTTGGTGCCGCGATTCAGGGCGGTGTGCTCGCCGGTGAGGTCAAGGACATCCTGCTGCTGGATGTCACGCCCCTCTCCCTCGGCGTGGAGACCCTCGGTGGCGTGATGACCAAGATGATCGGTCGCAACACCACCATCCCCACCAAGAAGTCTGAGGTGTATTCCACCGCTGTGGATGGCCAGACCAACGTGGAGATTCACGTCCTGCAGGGCGAACGGGAGATGGCCAGTGACAACAAGTCCCTGGGAACCTTCCGCCTGGATGGCATCCCGCCGGCCCCCCGTGGCGTGCCCCAGATTGAGGTGACCTTCGATATCGATGCCAACGGCATCCTCAGCGTCACCGCCAAGGACAAGGGCAGCGGCAAGGAGCAGAGCATTTCGATCACCGGGGCTTCCACCCTGAGTGACAACGAAGTCGATCGCATGGTTAAAGATGCCGAGTCCAATGCGGCTGCCGATAAAGAGAAGCGCGAGAAAATCGACCTGAGGAATCAGGCCGAAACCCTGGTTTACCAGTCCGAAAAACAACTCGCTGATCTGGGCGACAAGGTGGGCGCCGAAGACAAGGCCAAGGTGGAACAATTCAGTACCCAACTGAAAGAAGCCCTGGCCAGCGACGACACCGCCACCATCAAAACCGTCCTCGAACAGCTGCAACAGGCCCTCTATGCCGCCGGTGCCTCCGTGTACCAGCAGGCTGGTGCCGATGGTGCAGCCAGTGAGGCCCCCGGTGGCAATGGCAACGGCGCTGCCGCTGGTGCCAGCTCGGCCGATGATGTGATCGACGCTGAATTCACTGAAAGCAAGTGATCATCAGCTGATTTGATTCAGTTACCGATTTGATTTAGCCTCTGTTTCCACCCCCTTTCCAAGGGGGTTTTTTATTGGCAAACGGCGCTTCTTCGTCCTGTCATCGATCTGAGGCGCCGTTAGGGACTGGCCTCCACCTGCTGCATGACCCACTCCGCACTGGCGGGGGCCAGCAGCACCCCATTGCGGTAGTGGCCGCTGGCCAGCAGCAAGCCGGGGGCCAGGCATTCCAGTAAGGGAGCCGGTCGACCGACGGGGCGGGGCCGCAGGCCCTGCCATTGGCGCACCACCCGTGCCCGCAGCAGCCAGTCGGGGGCCGCGCCCGCCAGGGTGCGCAGGCCTTGTAGGGCCTCGGGGCTGGGCTCGCTCCCGGGTTCGAGGCTGGAACCCAGCCAGAGACGGCGACCGCCAGGAAGGTCCGGCCTGGGCACCAGGCACAGGCCGTGCCAGACCACCACCCCCGGCCAACCCGGTGTTGCGTCGCTGCCGTTGTGATCGGGCGCGGCTTGGCCGATCGCCTGGGCGACGCTGGCCTCCACTTCCAACTCCAGGGCTTGGCCCAACACAGGTTCGAGCCTTAGGGGAGGGCCCGCCCTCCCCCCAGAACCCGATTCGCGCTGGCCCTCCAGACCGGCCAGCAGCGACTGGCTGCCAATTCCTGCGGCTAGGACCAGCCATTCGGCCTCCAGGACCCGGCCGTCCTGGAGACGAACCTGCCAGCCGATGCCCCGGCGCCGGGGTTCGAGGTTGGTGACCGATTCCGAAAGGCTGGTCAGCCCGGCGGCGGCAGCGTCGCTGTGCAGGGCTTCGAGCGCCTGAAGGGGATCGATCTGGCCATCTTCAGGCGAAAACAACCCGCCAACGGCTTGGGCCGGGAGTGGGGGGGCCATGGCGTTCAGTTGGTCCAGGCTCCAGGCGGAGAGCGGCAGTCCCAGCCTTTGGCGATCCGCCAGCAAGGTCTGCTGGCGCTCCAGGTCAGGGCCGTCCTGGGCCAGGAGCAGCAAGCCGCTGCGGTGGGCGATGGGTCGCCCCCGGGAGGCAAGGGATTGGTTCCAGGATTTCCATAGCTCCAGACTGCGCTGGCGTAACTGCCAACCCCGGCCATGGCTGCGGTGAAAGACCTGGCCCATGAGAACCCCCAGGGCTGCCCGGCTGGCGCCCGTGGCCGTGTCTTGGCTGGATTCGGATCCAAGGACTGGATCAATCAGCAGGACCCGGTGGCCGCGGCGTTGCAGCAACCAGGCGCAGGAGAGTCCCACAATCCCCCCCCCCACCACGATGACGGTGCGGGAGGAGGGGGTCGGGCTTCGATCCGTGCCGCTGGCACTCACACTTGTTTCAGCGCTTGCTGGACGCTTGCGGGGAACATCTGGGAATAGAGACCGAAGCCACTGGCAACCTTGATGTAGGTCTTGCGCAGTAATTCGCCGTCCTGCAGCCGGGCGGCTTCATCGAGCTGGGCCAGGGAGGTCTTGAGGCTTTTGGCCCGCTTATCGGCTTCGGCCCGGTCGGCCGGAAGCAGCAGCTTGTTGATGTACAGCATCTGGCGACCCACTTCCTGCATGGGTCCGTGGATGAGGTTGCGGGTGAAGACCCAGTTGCGGCTGTTCACCAAGCCAGCCAGCTCGGGCAGCCGGTCACGGGCTTCCAGGAAGCCCTCGGCCTGGCGGGTGATGCTGTTCAAGGTCTCATCGCTGAGGGTGGCGGCCGCCCGGGGACTCCCGTCGCAGGCCGCCAGGCCGAGACCCAGCACCAGGGCCAGCACCAGGGCGAAGAGAGGGCGTAGAGCCGCCCGCCAGCCGGCGAGGGGGCGAGGAGGCAGGGACGTCGAGACGGCCATGGGACGGGGCAGGAGGCTCACCGGGACTGTACCGAGCTAATCCACGTAGGGCTGCGGTTGTTGCCGCGTTGCAACAGGGTGGCCCTGGCAAAGGCGGTTCGCCTGGTGCTGTGTCACCAAGCCATGGCGTAACGGGGACGGACGGCAGTGTTTGATTGAACGCTAAAAGCACGGCAGCGCCCAAGGTCCGTGCCCGTTGCTCGTTTTAGGGGGGTTTTGCGTTGATCCGTTTCGTCAACCTGCGCCAGAAGCTTCTCAGTGATCGCCCCGCTGGCGCATTCCCCCTGGGTTGGGCGTGTTTTCAGTTGGGACTGGTGCTACTGGCCAGTAGTGCCCTGCTGGCGGGGCTGCTGTTGTTGGTGGCCCTGATCCTGGGGAGTCGCCGGAGAGGTTCTTACTGGGCGGACGGGGCGAACCGGCTGCTGCTCGTGGTGGCCGGCCTGATGGTGCTGGGGGCCGCGGGGGCGGCCAGTGGTTGGTTGGCCTGGGTTGGGCTGGGTAACTGGCTGCCCTTCTTCTGGGCGTTTTGGGGCTTCCAGCCCTACCTGATCGACCCGGCCTCACGGCGGCGGGCCGGTCTGATGCTGGTGGCCGGCACCGTCCCGGTCCTGGTGACCGGCCTGGGCCAACTGGTTTGGGGTTGGCATGGCCCCTTCCAGGCCCTGGGGGGGCTGATTATTTGGCATCTCCATGCCGGCGGCAATCCAGAGGGGCGGCTGGCCGGTCTGTTCGACTACGCCAACATCGCCGGTGCCTGGTTGGCGATGGCCTGGCCCTTCACCCTGGCGGCCCTCTTGCAGCCCTTTTTGGGTTGGCGTCAACGACTGGGAGCCTTTGGGATGGTGGCGGCCATGGTGGCGGCTGTCTTTCTCACCGACTCGCGCAACGCCTGGGGGGCCCTGATTTTGACCGTCCCCCTGGTGGCGGGGCCCGCCAGCTGGTCCTGGTTGCTGCCCTTGCTGGCCATCGGCCTCGGCCTGGTGGCAGCCGCCACCCTTCCGGGGGTGCCTGCGCTGTTGCAGGGCCCCGCCCAGCAGCTGGTGCCCCAGGCCGTCTGGGCCCGCCTGAACGATCTCCAGTTCGCCGGGCAGAGGCCCTTGGCGATCACGCGGCTAGCCCAGTGGCAGGTGGCCTTGGGGTTGATCGCCGAGCGTCCCTGGCTGGGTTGGGGGGCGGCGGCCTTCAGCCTCATCTACCCCCGCCGCACCGGCCATTGGCACGGCCATCCCCACAATCTGCCGATCGATCTGGCGCTCAGCCACGGACTGCCGGCCGCTTTGCTGCTGGTGGGGTTCACCCTCTGGTTGTTGCTGAGGGGGGCGCGGCTGGGCATGGCGGCCGGTCCGGTCTTTGATCGGGCTTGGTGGACGGCCGCCCTGGTTTTGGTGGCTCTCCATGCCACCGACATTCCCCTTTATGACAGCCGGGTCAACATCGCCGGCTGGGTGCTGCTGGCGGGGTTACGGATGGCCAGTGCAGGGGAGCCGGGGCTTACACCCAGGTCAGATCACTCCCTGTGATCGTGGCATTGGCCAGTACGGCGATCAGCTCGTCGCGGTCCAAGCCGGTGTTGTTGAAGACATTGTTGCGGACTTGAAGTCCGTAATTAGCGCATAGTCACCGACGCCAATATTGCCGTTGATTTTATCGTCGTAGTAGACCCCCCGGGTGGCATCTCCCAACAGGAAGGTATCGATGCCGCTGCCACCGGTCAGCCGATCGATCTGCCCCTTACCCGTATCGGCAGCCGTGGTTCCTGTTGCGGTGACGCCGGTGAGCCTGTCGTCGCCATTTCCAGCGACAATGGTGTCATTGGCTGTTGTACCCCATAGCACCAAGTTGGTGACGGGGGTGGTGGACGTGTCAGTGATTCTGGCTACGCGGCTGAGCAATCGCTGGTTAAAAGTCGGGTCGCTGTAAAATTCCATCCCGAGAATTTCACTACCTTCAGTTAGTCTGTCTGTGGCCAAGGTTAGGGCCACATTGGCTGTGCCATCCAGTTGGATGGTGCTGGTGCCATCGAGGCTGGTGAGGCCAACGAAGTCATTGAGCGTGATGCCCACGCCGTTGAGTCGCCAATACAGGCTGCTGCCGATAGCCACATTGGCCGTGCTGAGTGACGCTGTGAAGGCTTGCCCTTCGGCGACGGTCGTCGGCAAGGAAATGTCGTAGCTGGGTAGGGCCGTTGGGATCTGGGCTGCGGGCAGGTTCGCTGCCCAGGCAAAGGGATCGGCGTCGCCATTGGCTGCCGGTTTGACCAGATCTCCCTTGAGGACCCCTCCAGCCAGTAATTCTCCGGCCACATGGGGGGCGGCCATGGAGGTGCCGCTTAGGTTGGTGAGAACACCGTTTTTGTAGTAGGAAAGAACATTCACCCCCGGGGCAGCAACATCGACGTTATCGACCAAGTCGGTGCTAGTGATCTTGTCGTAGTTGCTGAAAGAGGCGGTCGCGTAGGTGCTGTCGACTGCCGACACTGTCCAGACGTTGGGGTCATCACCAGCGCGGGCGGGGGAGAAGTTGTCCACGTCGGCGGCACTGTTGCCTGCGGCAATGGCAAAGCGAATGCCCAAACTGGCGGCATTGCGCACCGCCGCATCCAGGCTGGCATCGCCGGCGCCACCCAGGCTCATGTTGATCACCACCTTGTTTAGATCTAGCTTGTTGCTGGTGATCACCGAAGCGGCATAGTTGACCGCTGCAATCACCGAGCTGATGGAGCCGCTGCCCGTGTCGTCAAAGACCTTGAGGGAGACGATTTCGGCTCCGGGGGCCACTCCGACAACACCGATGCGATTGGCCAAGGCGGCGATGGTGCCCGAGACATGGGTTCCATGGCCGTTGCCATCGGTGAAGGCATCCTGGCCGCCGATCCAGCTGCGGGACCAGGCGGCATTGAGATTGAGATCGTTTGTTGTGGCCTGCACCCCAGAGTCGATCACAAAAGCGTAGGTTCCCAGCCCAATATTGCCGTATTGGGAGATATCGATGCCCCGCCAGGCGGCCCGCACTCCCCAGGGGTTAATTCCGCCGCTGCCTGCGGTCGCATCGGGGAAAGAGATGAGGACCTGGGGCAGCATCACGGAGCTGCTGCTCGCGTTTTGGGATGCCAAATGGTCGTCTTCAACGATCGGTTGAATCAGGGTGACGGGCCCATCGGCTTCGATGCTGTCGACTTCCTCAAGATGGCCGAGCTGAATGGCCTGGGACGGGCTCAGTCGGGCACTGAACCCATTGAGTTGCTCCCAGACTTCGGTCGGCTTGATTTCGGGAGCGATCCGGGAGAGCACTTGGCGCACCCGTTGGCTGACCTGGCCGGCTGCCGTCGGGACGCTGAGAAAGACGAGATAGAGGAGGGTGTCTTCTGTCCAGGGCTGATGACGTGACTTCGCAGCAGCCAGGGTGAGCGATTTGGTGGCGATGGGGGCTGGACTGATGAGGGGTTCGTCTTGACTTGCTCCCAGATTTCGAACGCCAGCAGGGGACTGGGATTCAGGTGTCAGCAGGTCGCTGAGAACGGATGCCATGGATGTCTCCGCGATGGGGAATGCTGAATTCTTGCTTAATTCTGGCCTGTGTGCCTGGCTTAGGACAAAGCTTGTTGATGATGATTGGCGAGGGTCGCCTTGGGCAGAGGCCCCTGCAGGTGCTCCCAGGGCAGCACGCGCCCCAGGTCCCAGCGCTGGTGGATGACCTCCTCCCAGGGGGGAGGGGCGGGCAGGTCCCAGCCTTCGGGGGGCGGCTGGTCCCCCGCGCGCACGGCGCGATGGGCCGCTTTCCACCCCCCCAGGCTCCCGTGGCGCCCCCGAACGGCGGCAATCACGGGAGCCAGTCGCCGGTCGCCGCGGGACAGCAGGGCCTGGATCACGCTCCAGCCGTAGCTTTCCGGGCGCAGGGCAATGCCCTTGGGTTTGAGTCGTTTGGCCAGGGTTTTCAAGCGCTTGTCGGCCTCGGGGCGCACCGGCTCCCACTGGAAAGGGGTGTGGGCCTTGGGCACAAAGGTGCTCACCCCCAGGGTTAGACGCAGCCCTGGGGTGGCGCTGCGCAGGGCTAGCAGCAGGTCCGCCGTGGCCTCAATGTCGTCGTCCTCTTCGGTGGGAAGGCCCACCATTCCATAGAGCTTGAGGCTCTTGAGGCCACCATCGCGGGCATGGCGGGCGGCGGCATGGATTTCGTCGCGGCTGAGCTTCTTGTTCACCAGGGTCCGCATACGATCGCTGCCGCTCTCAATGGCGATGGTCAGCGATTGGCTGCCCCGGGCGGCGAGGCTGGTCGCCAGAGTCGGGGTCACGGTGGCGGCCCGCACCGAGCTGACGCTGACGCGGAGGTCATCGAACTGGGGTTGGCCCAGCCAGCGCAGGAGGTCTTCGAATTGGGGATGCTGGGTGACGGAAGCCCCCAGCAATCCCAGCCGACGGGTGGCCGCCAGGCCCGCTTCGACCGCAGGGATGAGGCCGTCATCGAGGGAGGCGGTGCGGAAGGGCAGGGTGAGGTAACTGGCCAGGCAGAAGCGGCAGAGTTCTGGGCAGCTGCGGGCTACCTCCACCAGATGGATGGAGGGCCAGGCGGCCTCCGGGGTGATCACCGTCGAATGGCTGAGGGTGTTGCCTCGCCAGGTTTGTTTGGCCACAACGGATGGCAGGCCGGCCTCGATCGGTTCGATGGCCAGCAGGTTGCCCTCCCTGTCATAGACAGGGGCATGCAGCGAGGGAACATAGACCCCACTCACCTGCGCCAGGGCCCGCAGCTTGTCGGATCGAGGGGCGTTGCGGCAGGCCTGCAGGGCGTCGATGAAGGCGGGCAGCAGGAGCTCCCCGTCCCCCAGGAGCACCACATCCAGAAAGGGGGCCAGGGGTTCAGGATTGGCGGTAAGCACGGGGCCGCCACCAAACACGATCGGATCTGCATCGCCCCGCTGGCGGCTCCAGGTGGGGATCCGTTCGGCCTCCAATAAATCAAGAAGCACGGGCGCATCAAGCTCCCAGCTGAGCGAGAGGCCGAAGAGATCAAGTCCTGCTTCCCCCTGGCGATGGGAAGGATCGCTGCGGTCGGTGAACAGGCGCCGCACCGAAACATCCGGCCGCCGCGCCAAGGTGGCCCACACCACCTGGTAGCCCAGGCTGGTGATGCCCACGGAGTAGGTGCTGGGAAAGGCCAGTACGGTTTTGAGGGCTCCGGCTGCGGGGGTGGCCGGTTCAAACAACAGGATTTCCTGGTCCAGGCGTGCGGCGAACAGGGGATGGCTCCCCCAGCGTGTCACCACGGCGGCAAACACCCGGGCCGGTCGGTCGGGATCTGG
>JAPLIF010000278.1 GCA_026389255.1 Cyanobacteriota bacterium | reverse complement strand
GCCGCCCTTGGCAATCCTGATAAAAACCGATCCAGCGGCTACCGAGGGGATTGGCCGGCACGGAAGCCGTATGGGTGCCCTTCTCGGGATGCTCCCAGATCGGGTTGATCGTCTTCTCCAACACCCGAAAGGTGCCAACAGGGGTCTCCCACCCGGGCATGCCCACCGCCACCGGGAAACGGCGCAACGGCAGTCCCTTTTCAACAACGGTCAGCAAACGACGGCGACGATCCAGCACCAGGCTTACGGGCCCAGGGGGGGCGACGGTGGGGGCATCGGGAACCAGCGGGGCCAAGGGGACCTGCGGGACGGCACCAGGAACCGGTGCCGTCCCCTGGGATCCGCCGATTTGCAGGGGTTCTGGGCCTCCCAGCAGGGCGGCAGCGCCAGGGGCCACCAAGGGTGGGGGCGGCTGGGGCCGTTTGGTTGCTGGCTTCGCCGTGGCGGACGGGCCTGGGGTGGAGGCACCGGCCAGCGCTGGCGGCTGGGCGAAGGCAGGCCCCAGGGCTAGGAGGGCCAGGAAGGCTGCCGATGTGGGGCTGGCAACGTGCCGACCTGGGGACCGGAGCGAAGGACGGAACACGGTTCCCGGAAAAATAAAGCCAAGGCGAATCCATCTCACGCTAACGAGAGGCGCACCGAGCCCGCTGCCACGACGCCCTGCCCTCATGGCAGCCAGGGGGTCTCCGAGAAGTCCGGATCGCGTTTCTCCAGGAACGCATTGCGACCCTCCTGGCCCTCGGCCGTTCGGTAAAAGAGATGGGTGGCTTGCCCGGCCAGCTCCTGGATGCCCGCCAGCCCGTCGGTCTCGGCATTGAAAGCCGCCTTGAGACAGCGAATGGCGGTCGGGCTGTGGCGCAGCACCTCCCGGGCCCAGGCCACCCCTTCGGCCTGCAGGCTCTCCAGCGGAACCACCTGGTTGACCAACCCCATGGTCAGCGCCTCCTGGGCCCCGTAGCGCCGGCAGAGAAACCAGATTTCACGGGCCTTGCGCTGGCCCACCACCCGGGCCAGGTAACCCGCTCCAAAGCCGCCGTCAAAACTTCCCACCCGCGGCCCGGTCTGGCCGAAGACGGCGTTGTCGGCGGCCAGGCTGAGGTCACAAAGGAGATGGAGCACCTGGCCGCCGCCCATGGCATAACCGGCCACCAGCGCAATCACCACCTTGGGCAGGCTCCGGATCAGCCGTTGCAAATCAAGCACGTTGAGGCGGGGGAGGCCGTCGTCGTCGACATACCCCCCGTCCCCCCGCACGCTCTGGTCGCCCCCGGCGCAGAACGACCACACCCCATCGGCGGCCGGTCCGGCCCCTGTGAACAGCACCACGCCGATCTTGGGATCATCCCGAACCCGGGTAAAGGCGTCGCACAGCTCCTGCACCGTGCGGGGGCGAAAGGCATTGCGCTTTTCGGGGCGGTTAATCCTGATCCGGGCGATTCCTTCGTCGCTGCGCTCGAAGCCAATGTCCGTGTAGTGGCTGACGGACTGCCACTGAACCGGCTCGCCAGCTTCAGCAAGGGCAGCGACAGCAGCAGGAGATTCTTCAAGCATCGGGGGGCCCAGCCAGTGCCGCCATTGTGCGTAGCCGTTGGCGCAGGGCGGCGTCCCGGCGGCGGTCTGTGCAGAGCACCAGCAAGGCCAGGGGTTGGGCCAGGGCCCAGGCCAACTGGGGCGCCAACTCGGCCAGGTTGGCAACCCGGCGGCAGGGCACCCCATGGACCGACGCCAGGGCACAGGGATCGAGGGGCTGGGGCATGGCGTAAAGGCGCTCGAAGTCCATCGCCCCCTCCGGTTCGGTGCGAATCGGCAGCTGCTCGAAGATGCCGCCGCCACCGTTGTCGATCAACAGCACCGTCAGGCGAGCGCCCAACTGGGGGCGCCAAAGCCAGCCATTGCTGTCGTGAAGGGCCGCCAGGTCGCCGCTCAGCAACACCAGCGATCCCAGGGCCTCGGCCAGCCCGCAGGCCTCCGAGAGGGTGCCGTCAATCCCCGAAACCCCCCGAAAGCCATGCATCGGCCGCGGCGGGCCCGTGGGATCGGCAAACGACTCCCAATCCCGCACCGGCGAGCTGTTGGCCAGCATCAAGGGCAGGTGGGCCGGCAGCAGGCGACTGAACTTGCGCACCAGCGTGGGCTCCTGGAGGGGAGTCTGCAACCCGGTCACCGGGGCGCCCAGACCATCCAGGACCTGGGCCAACATCGACTGCAGCGTCGCCTCGGCCTGCCTCCAGGTGGCGGCCAGGGCCAGGGAAGCGGGGGCCGGGCCCGGAGCCGGAGCCGGAGCCGGAGGACTCTCCCCATTGACCGGAATCCCTGAACCCAGCCCGCCGGCCGCCAGCCAACCCACCAACCCGGCATCACTCTGGCCGGCCACGCGAGCCAGGGGATCCAGGGGACGGGGATCGGCTTCGGAGACCAACACTTGCCGGGCATCCAGGGCGGCGAGCCAGTCCTCCAGACGGCGACTCGCCGGCAAGGTTCCCAGCCGCAGCACTTGGGCAGGGGCCAGGCCAGGGTGCGGGCGCTCCAGCAACAGGTCGTAGCCGGCCACGGTCTCCAGCCCCGGCTGGCCCCGGAGGCCCGAAAGGGCATCGGCCAGCACGGGCCAACCCGTGCGGCGCTGCAGCTGGATCAGGGCCTGCAGATGGGAGGCCCAGTGGGCGGGATGACCCCGCCAGGGTCCCGCCAGCACCACCCCAGGCCGATCCGGATCCAGGCGCTGGCAAGCGGGGATCGGGGGCGGGGGCGCCGCCGGGGCTCCCGCAGGGGCCATCGCAGTCGGGGGGATCTCCAGGGGCGGCAACCCCTGGAGATGGCGCGTCCAGGCCTCCAGCAGGGGGCCACCGGCATGGAGGGGCACTTCAAAGGCCAGATTGAGGTGCACGGGGCCAGGGGGACTGCCCGGTTTGGGGCCCAGGCTCCAAAGCCAGGCCTCCTCGGCCAGGGCCTCCATGGACGATGGGTCCAGGGCGCCAACACCCGTTGGCTCCGGCTCGCCCACCCAACGGCAACTGCAGCGCAGAAAATCCTGCTGATTGACACTCTGGTTTGCGCCGC
>JAPLIF010000360.1 GCA_026389255.1 Cyanobacteriota bacterium | reverse complement strand
TGCCCCAGCTACGGCTTGGCGACCTATGGGCGGCTCGCAACCAGCTGCTGCCCTGGATGGGGGTCACGGTGCCCATGGGGCTTTTTACGGTGCTTGGCTCGCTGCAGAACCTGGAGAGCGCCGATGCGGCCGGCGACCGCTACCCGGTGCGCAGTTCGCTGTTGATCAACGGCCTGGCGACGATCGCCGTGGCTGGCCTGGGGTCCTGCTTCCCCACGACGCTCTACATCGGCCATCCCGGCTGGAAGGCGATGGGGGCACGCCTGGGCTATGCCTGGCTCAATGGGGTGGTGATGGGACTGGTCTGCCTGCTGGGGCTGATGGGTCTGGTGGGCCAAATGGTGCCGATCGAGGCGGGCATGGCGATCGTGCTTTACATCGGCCTGGTGATGACCGCCCAGGCCTTCCAGGCCACTCCCAGCCACCATGCACCGGCGGTGGTGCTGGGCCTGCTGCCCGGCCTGGCCAGTTGGGGTTCGATGCTGCTGAAGGCGGGTTTGCGGGCCGGGTTGGCCGGAGGAGCCGGCCAACCCTTTGGCCCGGCCCTGCTCGAACCGCTACGGGCGGCCGATGTCTGGGCAGCGGGGGCCTTCGCCTTAGAGCAAGGACAGATTGTGGCCGCCATGCTGCTGGCGGCGATGCTGGTTTATGTGATCGAGCAGCGCTTCCTGGCGGCGGCCCTCTGCGCCCTGGTGGCCGCGGCCGGCTCCTGGGTCGGGCTGCTGCATGCCTGGCGCTTCACCCCAGGCGACACGGTCCTGGATCCGGGCTGGGGGCACGGATCCTCCTGGGCCCTGGGATACCTGGCGATGGCGATGGTGTTCAGCTTGGGTGGATTGGCCCGTCGGCGCCAATCACGTTGAACATGACTCCTATCTCAAGGCGTACCACTACTGCAGGAAAGGAGCGGCAGCAGGCGTTCCAGGGCGACCCCACGGCTGGCCTTGAGCAACACCACATCCCCGGGGCAGAGCCAGGCCCCCAGGGGGGCGGCCGCAGCCTCCGGCTCGGCCACCCTGGCCAGCCGCGGCAAGCCCTCGGCGGCGGCCTGCATCGCCTCACCCTCGGCACCGCCATCCACGATCACCAGACCATCCAGCTGCAACTGCCTGGCCCGTTCGGCCACCTGGCGGTGCAACGCCAGGCTGTGCTCCCCCAACTCCAGCATCGTGCCGAGGACGGCGTAACGCCGCGCGCCGGCGGCCAGGGGCTGGTGGGCCAAAAGCTCCAACGCCGCCAGCATGGCCTCGGGAGAGGCGTTGTAGGTCTCATCCAGCACCTCAATGCCGGCCACCTGCAACCTGCGGCTGCGGCCCCCCGGCACGTCCACGGCCCAGGGTGCGGCCCCAGGCTCTGCCACCGGCACGCCCAACTCCTGGGCCACGGCCACGGCCAGAAGAAAGTTGCGGGCATTGTGGCGCCCTTCTAGGGGCAAGGGCACTAACGGGCCGATATGGGCCGTACCGATGTTGGTGATCACGGCCACATCGGGCTCGGCGCAGCGGCTCAAGCGCTCGATCTCGCCCAGCCCCCGCATCCCCATCTCCACCACGTAGGCCGCCGTGGTGGTGTCCCCCTTGAGCAGGGTCAAGGGCACACCGACGTCGTTGTTTTCGTTGCCGCTGCTCGCCACCACGGGCCCAAGGGGGGCCAGCAGCGCCCGGATCAATTCACGGGTTGTGGTCTTCCCCGCCGATCCGGTCACGGCCACCACCGGAACGGCCAGGTGACGACGCCAGAGCCGGCCCAGCTGCTGGTAGGCCAGCTGGGTGTCCGCCACGGCCCAGAGCGGCTTGCCCAACTCCCCAGCCCTGGCCACCATGGCATCGCTGATCCGCCCGCGCTGGGCCACAACTGCCCCTGCCGTTTCCAGGGCTGCCAGCAGAAAACTGTGGCCATCAAAACGCTCGCCCACCAAGGGCACAAACAGCGCGCCAGCGAGATCGCCACGGCTGTCGGTACTCACCCGATCGATCGCGGTCGTGGCCTCGACCCTGGCCAGGGGCGGACCCCACAGCGCATCCAGCTGGGAGACAGGCAGGGACATCAGGCCTCCGGCGGGGCTGCAGGGATTTCGAGCAGGATCATGCCCGAACCGACCAGGGCCCGCCGTGCCAGCAGCCGACCCTGGCCATCGAGAAGTCGCAAATCCTCGTAGCCCAGCGCCTCGGCCCGCCGCTGCCATTGCTCTGCCAAGGCAAGCCGCTGGGGCGCGGGCAAGGTCCCGAAGCGATCGATCACCAGCAAATCCAGGCTCAAAGCACCGGGCTGCGCCCGGGTCGAACGAATCCAACCTGCAGGATCGTCCGGCGCCAGTTCCTGGAGCAGCGGATCCGGTGGGGGCTCTGGGTCCCCCGATTCGGTCACCCCAGGGTCGGGCTCGGGGGGGGCGGCAGCCGGGGACTCCAGCTCCATGGGTGGGGGGACCGCAGCCGACGGAACCGAGGACTCGGGGAGTGAAGGCACGGAACCGGCTTTCGAAGCCCTGGGGGAGCCATCGCTGACGGTGGTCCCTTCGCCTGTGGGTCCTGGGGTGCCAGCTCCAGCCTCAGAGGGGATGGGCAGCGGGGGCCGGCCGGCCAGGAGCGGGCGACCGCCCAACAGGAGCAACCCCACCAGGGCCACGGCCAACAGGGGCAAGAACAGATGCGCCCCGCCCTGGGGCCAAAAGGCCGGTCGCCACAGGCTCCCCTCGCCATTGCGCCGCCAGAGTTCCCTCAGGCCCAATCCCAGGGAGGCCAGCACCGCTCCAAGGTCCTGCCATAGAAGCCCCCAGGGGTTTTGCCATGGGGCCGGCAGGTCCGGGGAGGACCCGCGCCCCTGCTTTTGCTTGAAGCGCTCCGGCGCCGCCATGGCCCTGGATCGACTGGAGCTCAGGGCTGACCACCCGGAGGCCGAAGGTCCCCCCAGCCAGCCGTCGCGGCGTCGGGCTCCTGAAGGCTTGGATCAGCCCCCTGCCCCTGGGAAAAACGACCGACCTGATCGGCGTCGGGCGTCGGCTCCTTCATGCCATTCACTTCGCGGTACATGGCGTCGTAATCGCGCGCCGAACGCTGCCAACTAAAGTCCTGTCCCATACCCCTGCGTTGCAATTCCTGCCAGCTTGAGCGATGGCGGAAGGCTTCCCAGGAGCGCACAATTGAAGTATAGAAATCTACCGGCTCGTAACGATCAAATCCATATCCTGTCCCGGTGCCCTCGGAGGGCATATTCGGGGGCACCGTATCCACCAGTCCCCCCACCCGACGGACCACCGGTACCGATCCATAGCGCATCGCCAGCAACTGACTGATGCCACAGGGCTCAAAGCGACTCGGCATCAAGAACGCATCACTGCCCCCATAGATGAGACGGGACAGGGCATCGTCGTAGGTGAGAAACACGGCAAAACGGCCTGGATGGCGGGAGGCCATCTGCCACAAGCTCGATTCGTAACCCCGATCACCGGTTCCCAACACCACAATTTGACTATCGGTGTAAGACAACACGCGATCGGCGACCTGCAGCAGCAGATCGACTCCCTTCTGATCCACCAGGCGGCTGACCATGGCCATCAGAAAGGTGTCTGGATCCACCGTGAGCCCCATGCGCTGCTGCAGGGCCTGCTTGTTAATGGCCCTACCACTTAAGTCGTCGATACTGAAGGTGGCAGGCAGACATTCATCGGTAGCGGGATTCCATTCGTTGGTGTCAATACCATTGAGAATCCCCCGCAACT
>JAPLIF010000065.1 GCA_026389255.1 Cyanobacteriota bacterium | reverse complement strand
CCCTCGCGGCCGCTGCCGGGCTGCCTTTGTCCGTGGTCGCGTCCCCGGAATCCGTGGTCGCCGAGCCCCCGGCCCCTTCGCTCTGAGCCGAACCCCCAAGGCACTCCCAAGCACCATGCCAAAAGAGACAAACCCAAGCTCAGACACCCCGTCATCCCTATCCAGCCCGGCTGAAACGCCAGTGGGGGCGGATGGCACCTCCCTCGCGGCCCCGACGGCGGGTCCCGTCAGCAGCTGGCTCGTCTCCCAAGGTTTTGACCATCAAGACCTGGGGGCTGACCATCTCGGCATCGAGATCCTGGGTGTTGAAGCGGCCTTTCTGCCGCTGCTGGCCACCGCCCTTAAGGCGGCTGGCTTTGACTATCTGCAATGCCAAGGGGGCTATGACGAGGGACCTGGCGGTCGCCTTGTCAGCTTTTACCATCTGATCAAGCTGGCCCCCTTGGCCAATGCCCTAGGGGCCTTGGAGGATCCTGAGGCCCCCTTGCCCGTTGGCGTTCATCCTGAGGAGGTGCGACTCAAGGTGTTCCTACCCCGGGATGGTGCCCTGACGATTCCGAGCCTCTACGGGATCTGGCGCGGTTCCGATTGGCAGGAAAGGGAAACCTTCGACATGTTCGGCATCCAGTACGAAGGCCACCCGCACCCCAAGCGCCTGTTGATGCCGGAAGACTGGAAAGGCTGGCCCCTACGCAAGGATTATGTGCAGCCCGATTTCTATGAGATGCAAGACGCGTATTAGTAATTAATTTCCTTATTGCATGATTGGGCATTAAGCTTGCCGCAACAGAATTCATGAAGGCTGTAATTTTGGCCGGTGGTCTCGGTACTCGCATCAGCGAAGAAACCCACTTAAAGCCTAAGCCAATGGTGGAGATTGGAGGCAAGCCGATCCTCTGGCATATCATGAAAATTTATAGTTTCCATGGCATCAATGAATTTGTCATATGTTGTGGCTATAAGGGTTATGTGATCAAGGAGTATTTCGCCAATTATTTTCTGCACATGAGTGATGTTACTTTTCGTATGCACAATAATTCCATGCAGGTCCACCAAAAAAATGCCGAGCCTTGGGAGGTGACGCTGGTTGATACGGGTGAAAATACGATGACGGGTGGTCGCTTGCAGCGCATCAGAAATTATGTGAATGAAGAAACTTTCTGTTTCACCTACGGTGATGGATTGGCCGATATTGATATTCCTTTATCCATCGAATGCCATCGCAATTCTGGCCGCTTGGCAACCCTAACTGCAGTGCAGCCTCCCGGCCGCTATGGAGCTTTGACACTGGATCAAGCTGGCCGAGTCCATGGCTTCCAGGAGAAGCCCCAGGGCGATGGGGCTTGGATTAATGGCGGTTTCTTTGTGCTGGAACCAGGCGTATTCGATTACATCCACACCGATCAAACTGTCTGGGAGAAGGAGCCGCTGCAGCGTTTGTCGGCAGAGGATCAGCTTCAGTCCTACCGACACCATGGTTTTTGGCAGCCCATGGATACCTTGCGCGACCGGATGCAACTCGAAGAACTCTGGCAGGCGAATCGCGCGCCGTGGAAATGCTGGTGATGTCGCTGCCTGGCTAGTCCATGTCAATCGTGGCGGTGTTTGCGGTGATATCGCATCACCGCTTTGGCCAAACTGGCCGGTTCGTGGCGCAGGGTGGCGCTGGGTCTGGCCCCCTGAAGCGGGGCCCGCATCACTTCGTAGCCCTGTTTTTTGAGGTTGGTCTCATCGCAGCGGACCGGGGTGGCTCCGTGCAGGCGGTAATGATCGAGCAGGGGGGAGTCGCCCAGATCCTCCTGGGCCAGGACCGCATCGAAGAGGCGCTCGTTGACCCCCAGGCTCGCCAGCTGGGCCTCGATGGCCCGCAGGTGGCCGCTGACGTCCAGGCCATCGGTTTCGCCCGGTTGGGTCATCAGGTTGCAGATGTACAGCCGCGGCGCTTTGCTCAGACTGATGGCCCGCACCAGCTCGGGCACCAGAAGGTTGGGTAGCAGCGACGTATAGAGGCTGCCGGGGCCCAGCACAATCAGTTCGGCATGGGCGATGGCCTCCAGGGCCCTCGGCAGGGCTGGCGGGCGATCCGGCGTGCACCCCAGGCGAACGATGGGGCTTGTGGCTTTGCCGATGCGCGATTCGCCCTCCAGCCGCTCACCGTTTTCGAGAATCGCCCATAGGCGCACATCGGCATTGGTGGCCGGCACCACCTGGCCCTGCACCGCCAGAACCCGGCTGCTGGCCGTGATGGCGGCTTCAAGACTGCCGGTGATGGCCGTGAGGGCCGTGAGGAACAGGTTGCCGAAGCTATGGCCCTCCAGGCCACTGCCAGCCTTAAAGCGATATTGGAACAGGCGGGTGAGCAGCGGCTCTTCGCGGGCGAGGGCCGTCAGGCAATTGCGGATATCCCCGGGGGGTTGGACCCCCAGCTCGCGCCGTAGGACCCCACTGCTGCCGCCATCGTCGGCCACGGTGACGATGGCGGTGATGTTGCCGCTGTAGCGCTTCAAGCCACTCAAGAGGGTGGCCAGGCCGGTTCCGCCGCCGATGGCCACAATGCTGGGCCCGCGGCTGAGGCGCCGCTGGGCCAGCAGGGCATCCACCAGGTGGGTGTCCTTTTCTGGGGCCAGGGCCTGCTGGATCGAGCCAAAGCTGCGGCTCTGGCCCAGCCAGACCAGCCCCCCGCCCAGGACCAGGACCAGGGGGCCGGTGATGCCACGGGGCAGGACCTGGGTGACCCGGGCCAGGCTCCAGCGAATCGTTTCCAGGCTCCAATAGATCGGTTGCAGGTCGGCCCAGACGGCAGCGCCCAGCAGGGCAATCAGCAACCCCAGGCCGGAGGTGAACATCCAGCGCTTGACCACCAGGCCTGGCTGCAGCCAGCGCACCGCCCGCCTTGAGCGGCTTACCAGGTCCTGTTGCCGACTCTCCCCCCGTCCCACCCAGCTGGGACGCCGGGATTTTCGGGTGACACGCTCGGCGGGGCCTCGGACGGGCAAGGTCGGGGCGCGGGGCGCGGCGGATCGTGCTTCAACTCTACGGAGCTTGCGGCAGGGGATGGCGAGGGGTTCGGCGCCAGGGGGCAGGATGGGTCTGTTGAGAGTCCACAGGCCCATGGCAGGGAGCATCGGCCCGGAAGGCACCCTGCCGGTGGCCGCGCTGGAGGGGTTGACCATGCGCTGGGGAGAGCGGCTGGTCCTGGACCAGCTGAATCTGCGGGTCCAAACGGGGGAACGGCTGGTGGTGGTGGGACCCTCCGGGTCGGGCAAGTCCACGATCCTGCGCTTGCTGGCGGGTTTGCTCTTGCCCAGCTCCGGCAGCGTGCGCCTGCATGGGGTGCCCCAGACCTATCTGCGCCTGGACCAGCGGCACCCCCCCGATGTGCGGCTGGTGTTTCAGAACCCGGCCCTGCTGGCCTCCCTGACCGTCCGGGAGAACGTGGGTTTCCTGCTCTATCGCTTCAGCCGCCTGGGTGAGGATCAGATCCGGGAGCGGGTGGCTAGGGCCCTGGAGGCGGTGGGCCTGGCCGGCATCGAGGAGCGCCTGCCCGGGGAGTTGAGTGGCGGCATGCAGAAGCGGGTCAGCTTTGCCCGGGCCCTGATTGACGATCCGGCCGCCATCGAGGGTCGGGTGCCTTTATTGCTCTTTGATGAGCCCACGGCCGGCCTGGATCCGATGGCCTGTACCCGCATTGAGGACCTGATCGTGCAGAGCACCACCCTCACCCAAGCCTCAGGGGTGGTCGTCAGCCATGTGCTCAGCACCATCGACCGTTGCGCCGATCGGGTGGCTTTGCTGTACGGCGGCCGTTTCCGCTGGAGCGGCACCGTCGAGGCGTTTCGGGTCTCCACAGACCCCTACGTGGTTCAGTTCCGAAGCGGTAGCCTGCGCGGACCGATGCAGCCGGCCGAGCGATAGTCGATGCGCCGCAGTGTTCGCGAGGCCTCCCTTGGATTTTGCTTGTTGGCGGCCATCGCCAGCGGCCTGGGGCTTTGGTTCTGGTTGAAGGGCCTGTCCCTGGGGCGCCAGACCTGGACCATGGAGGCCAGCTTTCAAGATGCCGCCGGGCTGGCCCCCCGTTCGCCCGTCTCCTATCGCGGCGTCATGGTGGGCAGCGTTCAGGCCCTCAAAGTCACCGATACGGAGGTGGTGGCCGAATTGACCATCACCGACCCCAAGCTGCGGCTGGCCCTGCCTGTGGTGGCCCGGGTCGCCCCGTCCTCCCTGTTGGGGGGGGATGCGGCGGTTTCGTTGTTGAGTGCCGGTCGGCCCCTGGGGGCTGGAGGGCCTGGGCCTAAGGAGCAAGGCTGTGATCGCCAGCGGATGGTCTGCCAGCACAACCGGGTCCCAGGCGTAACGGCGGCCAGCTTCGATTCGGTCACCGAAACAATGCAGCGCCTGCTCAATGAGGCCGATAACGGCAAGCTGGTGCCCCAGATGGTCTCCGCCACCAAGTCGTTCGAAGACACGGCCGTTGAAACCCAGAAATTGACGCGGGATGGCCAGTTGTTTGTGCGCGATGCGCGCCAGGCGGTCGCCCAGCTGAATGCTTCCATGGCCCGGGCCACCCCCATCCTTGACAATCTCAATGCCGCCAGTGTCGATGCCCAGCGGGCCACCCACCACGCCAGCCGCTTGGCCGCCAGGCTCGACAATCCCAAGCTGACGGCCGACCTGCAGGCCACCCTGGCCAACGCCCGCCAGCTCACCAACCGTTGGCAAGCCGTCGGCGGGGATGTGCAGAAACTGACGGGCGATCCCAAGGTGGCCGACAACATTCGCAGCGTCAGCCACGGGCTGGCCCGCTTTTTTGACGATCTCTATCCCAGCAATGCCGAGGCGGTGCAGCCACGCTCCGGTGCCGACCCGGCCCTAAGGGAGGCGGCCCGAATCAAGCGGCAGCAATCCGAGCAGGAGCGACTGGCACCCCGCAGCCGCGTCAGTGGGGGCGTGGCGCCAGCCCCGGCGTCGGTCCGGGGTCTTTAGGGCGGCGGAGGCTTCAGGGCCGCCGCATTCAGCAGGCCGCCGCAGCTCAAGGGCTCAGAGGCTGGCGACGGCTTCGAGGGCGATGGCGGCAATGGCCTGGTCACTGGCCTTGGGCAGGGCCACATAGCGACCGCCGGCGGCTTCGGCCAGTTCCTTGCCCATGCCGCTGCCGATGAACTTGCGCTCGGTGTCGATCACCAGCAGCTTGATGCCGAGGGTGCGGTAACGACCGGCCACCTGCCGCAACTCCTCGCGCAGATCCACCGGTTCCTCGCCTTCCAGGGCCGGTTGGCCCAGGGAGCGGGCCAGGGGCACGTTGCCCCGTCCATCGGTGATGGCCACCACCACCACCTGGCTGAGATCTCCGGTGGCCAGGGCGTTGGCCCCCACCCGGGCCGCCTGGGTGAGGCCGTGGGCGAGGGGGGATCCCCCCCCGCAAGCCATCGATTCGAGCCGGCGGCGGGCGGCGGTGATCGAGCGGGTAGGGGGCAGGAGCACCTCGGCCTGGTCGCCGCGAAAGGGGATCAGGGCAACCTCGTCGCGGTTCTCGTAGGCCTCGGTGAGCAGGCGCAGTACGGCCCCCTTGGCGCTTTGCATGCGGTTGAGGGCCATCGACCCACTGGCGTCGACCAAAAAGATGACCAGGGCCCCGGCCTTGCGTTGCAGCAGCTTGGCCCGCAGGTCGGACTCCACGACGATGACGTGCCGCTCGGGATGGCGGGCGCGGCGGGCCTTCTGGTGGGGGGCGGCGGCCCGCAGGGTGGCATCCACGGCGATGCGGCGCACGGGGCCCCTGGGCAGCATGGGCTTGACGTAACGGCCGCGGCTCTCACTGCGCACCAGGGCGCGGCTGCCGCTGCCGCCACTGCGGGCCCGGGCGGCGGAAAACAGCAGCAGGTCGGGGTCGATGGCGGTGGCCTCCGGATCGAGCAGGAACTCCTCGGGGATGGAGGTGGGGGGCTGATCCTCGGGGCTGTCGTCGGAGCTGTCGTCGTCAATGCATCGGCGATTGCCACCACTGTGCCGCGGACCAGGGTGCGGGTGCTCGGCACGAAGGCCTGGTCTGCGGTAGCCGGGTTTACGACCTGTCCGGCACCG
>JAPLIF010000049.1 GCA_026389255.1 Cyanobacteriota bacterium | reverse complement strand
ATCGAGCTGGGATCGGGACGAGTCTCCGCCGACGCAATCCGAACCTTCGTCCCCAGGGGGATCAGCGGCTAAAAACGCTGGGGGGCTAACAGATTCCATGGATCGATTCTAAATGGGGGGGGCTGGAAGGTCGCCACCCTGACGCCCAGCAGCCCTGGGGAAGGGTGGGCACAACGCCACAAGCCTCGGCCTGAGCCACGGCACCATCAAGCCGGGCTTACCTCCGGCTTGAACTCTTATTCCCTTTGGGGCCCTTCGTGGGAGCGAGCCACAAAGGGAATTTCAGCGTTGATGGCCTCGATTTCCTCCAGGGTTTCGGCATTGGCCTGGGGCAGCCAGCGGCGCAGCAGACGGTCAAATTCGGGCTGGGTCCAGAGATGCAAACTGGCCCGGGGTTCGGCCACAAAACCGCGCCGCCTTTTATGGCTGCCGCCAGCCCCAGGATCAAACCGCCGCAGGCCCCGGGCAATCGCCCATTCGATCGGGGCGTAATAGCAAACCTCGAAATGGAGGTGATCCAACTCCACCTCACTGCCCCAATAGCGGCCCCAGAGGCCGGCGGGGCTGTGCACGCACATCGACATCGCCAGGGGCTGGTTGGGATCCCCTTCGTGGGCACTGAATAAGACCAGATCGCGGCGCAGGGCCACTGGGGCATCCCTGAAGAACGGAGGGGTGAGGTATTTGCTACCCCAGGCACCCCAGCGGCTGCAGTGCTGGGCATAAAAATCATGCATGCGCATCAACAACTGGGGTGAAATCTCCTCCCCCACCATCGCCGTCACCTGCACACCGGCGGCGGCCACGGCCTTGCGTTCGCGGCGAATGTTACGGCGCTGGTTGGCGTTGAAGCCCGCCAGATAGCCCTCAAAATCAGCGGCTCCCGCCGCAGTCCAGCAGCTCTGTTGGTTCAACCACAGGGCGCAGCCGGCGGCCTCCGCCAGGGGCCGCCACTGGGGATCTACGTAGAGAAAATTACAACTCAAGATGGCATTGTTGCGGCAGAAACGCCCTATTTCCGCCATCATCAGGGCCGTCAATGCCCCCTCGTCTGCGCCGGCGGCGACAAAAAAGCGATAGCCCTCCACCGGGCTCAGGGGACTCATGCCCACCAACTTGGGGTAATACCGCAGGCCCATCTGGCCTGCCAATTGGGCGAAGGACTGGTCGAACACAAACTCGCCGTAGCTGTGGCCCTTGAGATACAGCGGTGCCACCGCCACCAGCGTTTCGCCCCGCCAAAGCCCCAAATGGCACGGCTGCCACCCCTGGGGCAAAACTAGCCATAGTCCCCCTGCGTCGCGTCATCCCTTGGCCCTGGCCCCCTTCCCCCAATGGCGGCGGCCGCCCTGGGTCGCCCTGGCCGCCGCGGCCCTGCTGGCCGCCCCCTCCCCTGCCGCCGCCGGCCTGCTGATGCCGATGCTGCAGTTGGTGCGGCCCCAAATCGAACACCGACTGGCCAAGGTCTGCGTGGAAGCCGCCGCCGGGGGCAACCCGGACCTGGAGCGCACCCTGGTGCGGCCCTGCCGCCAGCTGGCACGACCCACCAGCCAGTGCCTGATCGAAGAAACGGACCGCACCGGCCGGGGGCTGGGGGTGGTGACGGAATTGCTGGCGGGCCGTTTCGGCGATGACAGCGAAGTGGTGGTGAAACGCTGCCTGGCCCGCCTTTTCGGCCTGCCGGCCGACAGCCTCAACGAAGTGCCACTGCGGGCCCTGGCCCGGCGGTTTGGCAACGCCAACAGCAACCGCGCCCTGCCGGCGGGTCCCGGCCCCGGGGAGCCCTGAAGCCGCGATGGCACCCTTGGCCTCCGCCAGCCCGGGCAACGGCGCCCAAGGGCTGGGGGTCCTAGAAAACCTTCGGATTGCCCGATGTCCATGGCCATGCCCCAGGAGCCCGGCCCCGAGGCCGACCTTCGCCCCCCAGCCGGGCAAGCTTCCTCTGAACAGCCCTCCGTGGGCCAGCGGCTGGCGGGCCTCAATGTGTATCTGGTGGGGATGATGGGGGCCGGCAAAAGCGCCGTGGGACGCCCCCTGGCCGAGGCCCTCGGCTATCGCTTCGTCGATGCCGACGGCGCCCTGGAACAGGCCGCCGGCCGCTCCATCCCCGAGGTGTTTGCCAGCGAAGGGGAAGACGGCTTCCGTGAACTCGAGACCGCCGTGCTCAATGGCATCGCCTCCTGGCATTCGCTGGTGGTGGCCACCGGCGGCGGCGTGGTGACCCGCGCCGTCAACTGGGGGCACCTGCGCCAGGGGGTGGTGGTGTGGCTGGACGCCCCCGAGGCCGTGCTGCTCCAGCGCCTGCGGGCCGACCCTACCCCCAGGCCCCTGCTGGCCCACCCCGACCCCGCCGCGCGGCTGGCGGCCCTGCTGCACGAGCGACGGCCCCTCTATGGCCAGGCCGACCTGCGGGTGGACCAGGGAAACGAACCACCCGAGGTGGTAGCCCGGCGGGTGATCGAGGCCCTGCCCACCATCCTGAGGGCGCCCACGGCGCCTCCCCCAGGGCCGATCGCCCTGGTGGATGGGAACGGTCAGGGGCGCGCTTCGCTCAACTGAGGCGACGGATCGCCGTGGGGGTGGCCTCAGCCGCGGGGGTGACCCGGCGGCTCCAAACGCACCGCAAACCAGCGAATCGCCAGCCCTGGCCCCAACTCCAATTCACAGGCGGTATCCAGCAGGCGCCGGGCCCGGGCCGCCCCATCGGCCAGATCAGCCAGATCCATGGGTACGGCCGCCAGTCCCCGCAGGTGGCCTTCCAGCCAAGCGAGGGTTTCGGCCGCCGTCATGATCTGCTCGGCCCCGGCGGGCTCCAGGACCACGTAATGATCCAGCTCCCGTAACAGGGGATCGGCCATCGTTCAGCCCCGTCCCAGTTCCGCCAGGATCCGGTCGCGCCAGGCGAACAGGGGCCCATAGAGCGGGTTATCGCCAAAGCCCCCCACCCCCCGACCGGCCAGCGGGGCGCCGGCATCGGCAGCAAAACGCAGCAGGGAGAGCTGGGCCACCACCGCCAGATCGGCCAGGGTGAGGCGCTCACCCTCCAGATAGGAGGAATGGCGCACCAGCACCAGCAATTGGTCCAGATTGCGACATAACTGGCTGGCCTGCAGGGGGTTGATCACCTCGCTGACGGTGTCATTGAGGGGGGACAGGAACCCCCCAGGCAGGGCGCCCACCAGGCGGCGCAGGGAGCTGGGGGTCGCCTCAGGCAGCAGGGCCGACCGCAGCACGGGATCAGCCACAGCGGCTTGCCAAAGAGCCTGACGGACCCCGGCCGCCAGGGCCGTATCCGCCCAGTCCTCCAACAGCAACACCCGGGCCCGGGCCGACCCATCGGCCGGCAGCAGGGGCGGCTGGGGATGGCGCTGCTCCAGATAAAGGGCGATCTCGGTGGAATCGGCCACCACCTCCTCGCCATCGACCAACACCGGCACCTGACGCTGGCCCGAAAGCCGGAACAGGGCCACCTGACCCATGCCCGGCACCACTTCGATCAAGTCGGCGTGCAGGCCCTTAACCGCCAAGATCAGGCGCACCTTTTCGCAGAAGGCGGAATGGCGGAACTGGTGAAGTTGCATGGGATGGCAGGCCGTTGAGGGGGGAAATCCCGACCGGGGCCTTCGGACGGCAGAGTAGCCCTGCGATTCTGCGGCCAGCCCCCACGGATGAAGGACTTTCTGTTGAATGTGACGCGCTATCCGCGTTATCTGGTCGCCTTCGGTCTGGGCCTGCTGAATTCGGTCTTCGAACCACTCGCCGCCCGGAGCCGCAACCCCATCACCGCCATCGCCCTGATCGGCGCACTGGTGAGTGGCTTACTCAGCCTCATCCTGGTGCTGCGTGCCATGGTGACGGCAGCGCCGCAGGCTTAAGGATGGCCGACAGTCGAAGGGTGGAGCGGGTGGCGGCCCTCATCCGCCGGGAGATGAGCGAACTGCTGATCAATGGCATTCGCGACGAACGGGTGCAACTGGGGATGATCAGCATCACCGCCGTCCAGGTGGCGGGCGACCTGCAGCACTGCCGCATTTACGTGAGTGTGCTGGGCAGCGATACCGAACGGGACCAGGCCCTGGAGGGCCTGCGCTCCGCCAGCTCCTACGTCAAAGGCGAACTGAGCCGGCGAATGAAGCTGCGCCGCACACCCGAGGTGGTCTTCTACCTCGACAAGGGACTGGAAAAAGGCACGGCCGTGCTTGGCGTGCTGCAACGGCTCGAAAACGAACGCCAGAGCCGGCTCCAGGTTGAGGCCGAGGCCGAAGCCGGCGCCGACACAGACGGGACGGAGCCAGAGTCGGACACCAATCTCCTGGAGCCCCCCCAAGCCCCGATCGGGTCCGATTCCCCTGAGGCCGATGGCCCCTGAGCCCCCACCGCTGCCGGCCCAGGAGCTGCGCCGAGCCGTGGCCAGCCTGGTGGTGGTGCGGGCCAGCGGCCACCTGACGGACCCCCAGCGGCGCTATCCCCGCTGGGAGCTGCCCAATGCCACCCTGCGGCGCCTGCTGGCCGAGGGTGTCGGTGGCGTGATCCTGCTGGGCGGCAGCACGGCCGAGGTGCGGCTCCGCACCCGCCAACTGGCCAGTTGGAGTGGCCAGCCCCTGCTGTTTTGCGCCGATGTGGAGGAGGGGGTCGGCCAGCGCTTCGAAGGAGCCAGCTGGCTACCACCCCCCATGGGCGTCGGCCGGATCCACGCCCATGACCCTGACGCCGCCCTGGCCCTGGCGGCCGCCTATGGCCGCTGCACCGCCCGCGAAGCGCGCCAGATCGGGATCAACTGGATCCTGGCTCCCGTCTGCGATGTCAACAACAACCCGGCCAATCCGGTCATCAACGTGCGCGCCTGGGGTGAGGACCCCGCCACCGTCAGCGCCCTGACCGCCGCCTTCATCACGGCCGCCCAAGCCGAAGGCGTGCTCTGCTGCGCCAAGCATTTTCCCGGCCACGGCGACACCACGGGCGATTCCCATCTCGAACTGCCCGTGCTGGCCCACAGCCGCGCCCGGCTGGAGGCCATCGAACTCCCCCCCTTCCAGCGGGCCATCGCTGCGGACGTGGCTTCGGTGATGACGGGGCACCTGCTGCTCAGCGCCCTCGATGACCAGCGGCCTGCCACCCTGTCGGCCGCCGTGCTCAGCCAGCTGTTGCGGCAGGACATGGGGTTTGGGGGGTTGGTGGTCACCGATGCCCTGGTCATGGAGGCGATCACCTCCCACCATGGCCCTGGCGAAGCGGCCGTGCTGGCCATGGAGGCCGGCGCCGATCTGGTGCTGATGCCCGCGGACGCCGATGCCGCCATCGAGGCCCTCGTTGGGGCCATCAACGGGGGCCGCCTCAGCCCCACGCGACTGCACCAGAGCCTGCGGCGGCGTCAGCAAGCCCTGGAACGGCTGCTGCCGGAGCCCGCCCAACCGCCTTCCGAGCCCCTCGGCCCCCTCAGCAATGGTCCCGATGGGGCCGACCAACGGCTGGCCCTGACCCTGTTGCAGCGCAGCCTGGAGCGCCAGGGGGGCGTCCTGGCCCCCCTGGCGCTCCAGGCTGATGGCCAGGGCCTGGGGGTCTCGCTGATCAGGGTGGATGGCCTGCTCGGCTGCCCCTTTCTGAGCGCCAGCGCCCCAGCCCTCACCCTGCCGCAGGCGGCCGGTTTTCGGCCATCCCTGATCGACGGGCAGGGGCCCGCCGACGTCGAGCAGGTGCCCCCCGGCGACGCACCGGTGCTGCTGCAGCTTTTTATCCGCGGCAACCCGTTTCGCGGCAGCGCCGGCAACGCCGAACCCTGGGTCGCCCTGCTTGAGCGACTGGGCCGCCAGGGCCGACTGGCGGGACTGGCGGTCTATGGCAGTCCCTATCTCTGGCAAAGCCTGCGGGATCAAATTCCCGCCGAGCTACCGGCGGCCTGGAGCCCGGGCCAGATGCCAGGGGCCCAGACCCTGGTCCTCACCAGCCTGGGCCTCGGCGGCACACTGGACCAAGGTGGGTTCACCGACTGATGCTCAGTCTCTCGATGATCGTGCGGGACGAAGCCGCGCGACTGGAACGCTGCCTGGCCTCCGTGGCTGGCTTCGTCGACGAGATCATCGTGGTGGATACCGGTTCGCAGGACGACACCATCGCCATCGCCCGGGCCTGGGGGGCGACGGTGCACCAGCGGCCCTGGCCCGGCGACTTTGCCGCCGCCCGCAACCAGGCCC
>JAPLIF010000124.1 GCA_026389255.1 Cyanobacteriota bacterium | reverse complement strand
GTACTTAGCTATACGCGTCCAACCGATTGTCTAGTAGCTTACGGAGGAGCGTTTCCCGCCCACTTTGGTACAAGTTCGCCTCTCATATATGAGCTTCTTGCCGGGAACCTCTATGCGCCTGCTGTGCAGCAACCTTCATGGCTCCCCGCAGTCCTAAGGCGAATAAGGAATTCAATAGCCCAGCACTCATCTATTGTTGATAACTCTGATGAGTGGATACTAAGAGATGTTGGAGTGCGAGCTACTTCATTCTTTTCTATTACATCTGACTTACTTTCTTCAGAGCCGCATCTTTCTCGAAGTACAGACGGCTCACTTGTGGCAGAATGCAGCTTTCGGAATGGCTCATTGTGCATGGTTATTTCCTCATCTACTGCACTAATCTCATTGTCTAGTGGTGACATCTTTACGGTTGACTTGCTTGAACTCACCCTATTATCAACTATTCAGATTCGCCAAAGGGTACGTGCTCTTTCTAGTCTTGTCATTAGATAGTGCAGAATGGCACGTTGGACTCCTACTAGCGAGATTGCCAAGTCTGAATGTATAGGTCGCCGCCTCTTTGCAAGAGGCCAATTGCATGGGGCGGCAGATCAAAAGCCTCTTCCCCCAGCAAAGATAGAGTTAAGTCACTTTATGGAGAAACGGCATCCTGGCGATGTGTCAATGGACCGACTTGGGCGAACCGGTATTGAAAGGCAAGTTATTGTTTTTCTGGACCCAAAGGCACGCCAAGCTGGTTGTCGAATGAATCCTGTGGCAGATTTTGGAGGCTGGGTCTTCATTACGGCTCGACAGTTGAATTCATCCACCTCAGGCCTTCCACTTGTCCTTGTTTCTTCTCCTACTGCTTCAGCTGAAGATGAATCCGTAATCGACAATCCATATCATGCACATGTAGAGAGGCCTTCTGGACTTCCTCCGGGCCATGAAGCGACTTAGCTTGCCTTGCAGCTCAAGCATATCTTTGAATCAAACTTAAGCTTTCATCCATGCTTAAATCGCCCTATGTGCGATCCAGGAGAATCTACTTGAGTCCTCTATCCTCAAGCGCCAGTACTTGGGCATAATGTATGTAGGTGACCTAACGGTAGATGTTGGTGTAATCTTTTCGCATGCAGTCACGTTGACGTTCTTCCGTCTAACGCTACCATCACCTGGCCGCAGAGAGGCGGTGGGCTCTGCGAGCCTCATGCGGTGGCGGCTCAGGTGCATGGCTCTGTTCGGCGGTAATTATGACAATACCTCTCTCAGGCTTTCTGAGCTAACATTGCAATGTTATCACTAAAGAGGCGACCGCGCAGCAATCCTAAAGAGACCATTTGCCATGACATCGCTGGAAACTTTGGTATGCCCCCTGAATCTGTATAATAGAAAGTAGGCGATGAGAATCCAGACTCTACACATATTCGTTTTAGATCTAGTCTCAGAAGCGCGGTGATATGAGCAGGGTAGCTATTGCCAAGAAAATGAGTGAAATGACCTCCAAGGACTAGGCCGAAATACGACCGGAGACTTTCTTGATTTGGCATTGTCAACAAAAGGTGGCCTCCTGGCGCGAGAATTCGGTAGAGTTCGCGAAAAACAGCTCGTGGATTTTCCAAATGTTCAATTACTTCGGTGCAAATCACCAAATTGGGCAATTCGCCTTGGATTTCAAGAGGTTGATTTAAGTCTTGCTGGTACCATATTACATCTTCGTTGAGTTGTGCAGGTTTTTCAAGAATATCTGTACCGATGAGCTTGTGAAATATACCTTTATGGCTCAGCAAGCTAAGTAGCTCTCCTTTACCAGCGCCATAATCAAGAGCAGCACCCTTGAAACGCCGTTCTTTGATTAGGGTTAAGACTAGAGTTTTGATAGATGAAGAGCTCGTTCCACCTGCGCATTTAGCAGCATATAACCTTCGGTCAAGCAATTCTGCGTCTACCTGATTGATTTTGCTTTTCATCCTGTGTTAGCAAACCTGCCTTAGACTACTCAATGGCTCTTCATTTGTCAACTTTACCTCGGCACGTAGCCGCCGAACGCTCACCATCACCTGGCCGCAAATAGTATCGCCCAACAGCGTCTAACTTGCGGCGGCGGCTCAGGTGCATGGTGATGTTATACGTGGTCACTACATGATAAAAACCTTCTTCGAGACTCGCCCACATGCGTTAACGAAGAAACTATCGAAACCTGCTCCCACAACACCTCCCACCAAAGGAACCATTTTCGCCACGTTTACGACTCCCTTGGCTCCGGCCTTAGTGACTAATCGAAAGCCAATGCGCTTGTTAATTTCAATTAACACTTTGCCAGGAATCTGTTGAACAAGATTCTTAGTCAACTTGGTGCCAATCGCGATCCCAGCATTCTTAAGGATCTGCTCTCCGCTCTCACCAATTAGACAAAGCAGAATCATCGTGCGTGCTTGCTCTGAATGGATATCGTAACCACGCAAGTACGCTATAGCTGCGGCGGTATTTGCGGCCAACGCATAAGACGCAAGAAGTGCTGCTGGAATTGTTACAGGCATAACAGCAATCCCGCCCACGCCCGAAACGAATCCAGTGCCCGCCGCGTAGGTCGTTCTCCACATAATGATTGAGTCTATTGCTGATTCAGGGTCTCCGGTATTGCGAAGGTGATCGTCCGCAACTTTCTTTGCTGAAGGCAGTACCCCTAATCCATTGATTCCCGCCTCTGCTATCCAATCAAGAGTTTTCTTGACAAGACTGCTGTCGTCTTCGTTGGGGCTGGCATCAGCCATGGCTCAATCAGAAAACACTAGATCGGACAGACCCTAGAGCAACCGACCAGATTCCGCTGATCAGCTTGATTGGTTGCCTACGTATAACTTCTATTTGGGCGGATCCGCCTATGTCGCACCGAGGCACTCGGCTGTCCGCCTAAGACGCAGCTCTCGCCCGGCTGCCCGGCAGCAGAGGCACTGCGCCACAATGGATCTCACGGCTCAAAGACCAAGGCTGGTGAATTTTAGGCGGATCCGCATAAGATGTGTTCGTGGCGATACAAAAGTGCCGAGAGCCGCTGAGGCGGCAATAATGAGTTTTTTGCAAGATTTATCCTCTTTATCAAGCGAGCCAGACAGTTTCGCCTTGATCGATACTCAAAGCCCGCGAAAATAGCCCTGTCCATATTGTTAGTATTGCCCGTCTGCGATCCTTCAAACTCCGATTAAGTGGATCCGCCCAAATTGCCCCCAGGTCCTTTGGCCGTCCGCCCAAGCCGCAGGGCTCCGGTAAAAAGTGCCGACCATCTTTGGCGGATCCACCTCGACAGTGTGCACTGGATTACAAATTGTCGGCAGGGCTGCTGATGCCGAATGGGCCACGGTTCAGCACATGGGTGTAGATCATGGTGGTTCGGATGTCGTTGTGGCCGAGCAATTCCTGTATCGTGCGAATGTCATGGCCACGTTCGAGTAAGTGGGTGGCAAAAGAATGACGGAAGCTGTGAGAGGTGGGGGCTTTACTGATCTTTGCCTCGATCACGGCGCGGCGAATCGCTTTTTGCACCAGGCTCGGATCGAGATGATGCCGACCCTGCTCTCCTGTTTGGTTATTGCGCCAGCGTTGGTGCTGGGGGAACACCCACTGCCAGTTCCACTGCTTGTCCGCATTACGGTATTTACGTCGGAGCGCTCCGGGTAGTTGCACACTTCCGTACCCCTCCGCAAGGTCTTTCTCGTGCAGGTATCGCACCTTCTGTAACTGCACTCGCAACCGCTCTCCTACCCCCATAGGAAGCATCGTCCGCCGATCCTTGTTGCCCTTTCCATCGCGCACAGTCAGTTCTCGGCGCTCGAAATCCAGATCCTGTACCCGCAGCCGCAGCGCTTCCATCAATCGCAGTCCACTGCCGTACAACACTCCGCTCACCAACGCTTCCACGCCGTCCATCCGTTCCAGCACCGCCCGCACCTCCCCCTGGGTCAACACCACGGGCAGCCGTCGCTTCTGCCTGGCTCGCACCACCCCCTCTAGATCCAGATCCCGCTCCAGCAGCACCCGATACAGAAACAGCAGCGCCGATAAGGCCTGGTTCTGGGTGGAGGCACTGACCTGACCCTCCACCGCCAGATGGGTGAGGAAGGCATTCACCTCCGCGCTGCCCATCTCCCGCGGATGGCGCAGCTGGTGAAACCTCAGAAACCGCCGCAGCCATTGCTCGTAGGTGTCCACTGTGCGGCAGGCGTAATGGCGGGCCTGCAGCTCCTCGCGGTAACGCTGGATCAGCCCTGGTGGGCGTTTGGGGTCCGACATCAACAATTTTCTAAATATCACTTCAGAGTTCCCCGCCATTCCCATGTCCGTGGGAAGCGAGTGTTGCTGGAGAACTTCGGCACTGTCTGATCGAGCTGATAGGGCAAAAGCCACCCTCAGAGTGGTTTGCCCCTGCCCTGCCGATAGGGTTGCCCACTCCCCCCATCCCCTCTCCAGCCACCCAGTCCCCGTGAAGTCCACCCCGCAGCCAACAAACTCCAACTGGGTTTCAACCGGCCAGCTACCCACGCAGTCCGTGGTGCAGCAACTAGTCGATGGGGCCCATCAACGCTTTGCGGCCGTGGCGGAGGGCGAGGTTGCCGATTACATCCCCGCCCTGGCAGCGGCCAACCCGGATCACTTCGGCATCTGCATCGCCGCCAGCGACGGCCAGTTGTTTGCAGCGGGGGAATCCGAACAGCCCTTCAGCATCCAGAGCCTCTCGAAGCCCTTCCTCTTCGCTTTGATCTGCCAGGCGATTGGCGAAGATGCGGCCAAAGTAAAACTGGGGGTGAACAGCACCGGCGTGCCGTTTAATTCGGTGCTGGCGGTGGAGCGCAGTGGCGAGGGCCTCTCCAACCCCATGGTCAATGCGGGGGCCATCGCCGCCACCAGCCTGGCGCCGGGGGATTCCGCGGCGTCGAAGTGGGCCTTCATTGAGGCGGGCTTCTCGCGCTTTGCCGGCCGGCCGCTGACGATTGACGCGACTGTTTATGCCTCAGAACGCTCTACAAACCAAAGCAATGTGGGCATCGCCACCCTGCTGAGCGCCCAAGAGCGCCTCTGGTTTGATCCCGCAATCTCCACCGACCTCTACACCCGCCAGTGTGCCCTCAGCATCACCACGCGGGATCTGGCCCTGATGGCCGCCACCTTGGCCAATGGCGGGCGCCAGCCCCTCAGCGGCCTTCAGGTGGTCGATCCGGTGATCTGTCAGCACGTCTTGGCGGTGATGGTCACGGCCGGTCTGTATGAAACCTCCGGCGACTGGCTCTACAACACCGGCCTGCCCGGCAAGAGCGGCGTCTCCGGCGGCATGATCACCGTGGCCCCCGGCAAGGGGGGTCTGGCCACGTACTCACCGCCGCTGGATGGCGCCGGCAACAGTGTGCGGGGCCAGCTCACCGCCCGATTCCTCTCCGAGCGCCTGGGTCTGAATCTGTTTGCCTCCAGACCAGCGATCTAGGCGGCAGCTGGGCCTCAAATGGCCTGGGGCGTTCCGTTACCGCCGCCGTGGCCAGCGCCTCTAGGCATGCCCATGCCGGGCTTGCCCTGCAGGGGGCGCCACTGGGGCACGGGCAGGCCATTGCGCTGCAGCAGGTCGCGCATGTTGGTCATGTGCTGCAGGCGCTGGGTCTGGATGGCGTCGCGCTCCTGACGCATGCAATCGCTCAGGGCATCGGAATTGGCGGCGGCCGCCAGGCAGCGGCGCCCCTTTTCGAGGATGGCGATGCGGGCCTGGTGGTCCCGAACGACGAGACTGCGCTGCTCGGGGAAGATCTTTTGGCGCTGTTCGGGGGTGAGGCGTTCGGGACGCGGTTTGCGGGGCACCTGGCCGGTGGGGGCTCCACCGGGGGCGGGCACCGGTGCGGCGACGGGCTGGGCCAGGGCCGGGGCGGCGGCAACCAAGCCCAAGGCCAAGGTCAGGGTCAGGCGCCGCAGGGAAAGGGAAGGGAGGGTCATGGGAGAGGGGCCAAAGCCCTTGCTGACATCACCATCCTGCAAAGCAAATCGGACTGAGTTGCAACTGCACGGCGCCAAGATGTGACTGGATGTGACTAGCCCCCATCAAGGGCGCCCCAGGGAGCGACCCCAGAGCACCACGGCGAAGCCGCCTTGGGGGGGCGCCAGGCGCTCCAGGCTGCCGCCATGGGCCTGGGCCACCCTCTCGGCGATCGCCAATCCCAGGCCGCTGTGGCCCACCCCCGAGCGGGCCGGATCGAGCCGTTGGAACGGCATCAGGGCCCGCTCCCAGTCGGCCTCCGCAATGCCAGGGCCAGCATCCCAGACCTCGATGGCAAAGCCCTCCTGCCCCAGCGATCGCAGCACCAGGCGCAGCGGTGGCTGGCCATGGGTGTCGGCGTTATCGAGCAGGTTGGCAATCGCCCGGGCCAGGGCAATGGGCTGGACGCAGCGCCGCATCGGTTCGAGATCCAGCTGCACCTGATCCACCCCATTGGCGGCCTCGGCCACCAACTCCTCCAGGGGCACCAGAACCGGTGCTTCCTGGCTTTCGGCACCAACGAATTGCAGAAACTGGCGGGTGATGCGCTCCAGGGCCGCCAGATCGGCCTCGGCCCGGCGCCGCTCGTCGGCGGCAAGGGGGCCGCTGCTGGCCAACCGCAGTTGCAGGCGCGTCAGGGGACTGCGCAGGTCGTGGGCCAGGCCGGCGAGCATGGTGCGCCGCTCCCGGCCGGTGGCTTCGATGCGGTCCAGCATGGCGTTGAAGCGCTGGGTCAGGCGCCGCACGGCGTCGGTGCCACCCGAGGCCGCCAGGGGGGGCTGGGGCAAGTCCGAGTCCAGCCCCACCTGGGCCAGGGCCCCCTCCAGGCGCCGCAGGGGACGCTGCACCTCCAGGGCCAGAAACAGCAGCAGGCTGGCCAGCCCCCCGGCCACCAGGGCCAGGGAGGCCAACTGGGGATCGGGGGGCCAGCCATGGCGGGGGGCCATGGGGGCAAACAGCCAGACCGTTTCCAGGGGCGACTGCAGCTCGACCCAGGCGCCGCGGCCAGGACTTCCTGGCCCCGTGGGCCAAACCAGGGGGCAATGGGACAGGCGGCGGCAGAGATCGTTGCGGAGCGCTTCGGCTTGCAGGCGCAGGGCCAGGGGCGCCGGCTGGCCGGGGCTGGCGGCGGCCGGGGGGCGGGGGCCCACCGCCAGGCCCATGCCGCTGAGGTCAGCGAGGGCCGCCGGGCTGAACCGTTCGAGGCCCAGTTCAGCCAGCAGAACGCTGCCGGCCACTTGGTTAGCGAGCTGGCGGCGCTGCTGTTGCTCCAACCGTTGGGCCAGCAGCAGCTGTAGCAACAACAGGGCCAAGGCCGTGAAACCGGCGGTGCTGGCGCCATAGCCGAGCCGCCGCCGCCAGGCGGCCAGCGGCGTGCCAGGGGGGAGGTCAGGTCGTGCGGGGCTGGCCATCGGGCACGAAGACATAGCCGTAACCCCACACGGTCTGCACGTAGCGGGGGCGGGCTGGGTCGGCTTCGATCAACTTGCGCAATCGGGAAATCTGCCCATCCATGCTGCGGCTGTCGGTCTCACTGCCGGGGCCGCGGGCCATTTCGATCAAGCGTTCGCGGGAGAGGGGGCGATGGGGGTGCTGGACGAAGCTGGCCAGCAGGGCGAACTCGCCACTGGTGATCGGCACCGGGACGCCGTCCCGTTCCAGCTGGCGACTGGCCAGATCCAGCCGGCAATCCCCAAAACAAAGCGGTTGGGTGGCGGCGGCCTCCGGGGTGCCGGGGGGCAGGGGGTTGCGGCGGCGCAGCACCGCCTCGATGCGGGCGCTCAGTTCGCGGGGCAGGAAGGGCTTGGCGAGGTAATCGTCGGCCCCCTGCTCCAGCCCGATGATGCGATCCACCCCATCAGCCCGGGCCGTCAGCATCAGCACCGGCAGCGTGTCGCCATCATCACGTAGGCGCCGCAGCAGGGTGAGACCGTCCTCGCCGGGCAGCATCAGATCCAGCACCAGCAGGTCGGGTCGTTGGCCCTGGAGGCGGGCCAGCAACTGGGCCCCGTCCTGGAGGGTGCGCACCTCATAGCCGAGATCCCCCAGGTAAGTCGCCAGCATGCGGCGCAGTTCCGGGTCGTCATCCACCACCCAGACCCGCGGCGCAGCAGCCATGGCCTAGGGCTGCAGGGCGCGGCGATCGGCGACGACGCGCACCAGCTTGGAGGCGCTGATCACCCCCTTGGGGTGCACCAGCAGCACGGCCCAGGTCTGGGAGCCGGGGCTGAGGGGGGCCTGGACCGACTTGAACAGGCCGCCACCCCAGAGGGTGGTGAGCTCCAGGTTGGGACTCGCCTGGGTCGCCACCTGCTCGGGGCTGACCGGTGCCAGCCCGCCGGCGAGCAGGGCCCCGTCGAGCGGGTCATCAAAGATCACGTCGACGTCGTAACGCTGGCCGGTGAGCACCACGTCCGGGATCTGCACGGTGACACTGGGGGACTGCTCCCCACTGCGCAGGAGGGACTGCTCCCGCAGCACGGTCTGGCCGTTGATGTGTTGGCCGTCACTCATCAAGGCCAGCTGTTGTTCGGATTGCAGGCGGTAGGTGGTGGCCCCGGCGGTCCGGGTGCCGCTGACCGACACGGTGACCGTGGCTTGGCCATCGCGCAGGGGCTTGGCGGGCAGAACCTGCCAACGGGCATTGGGAAATTGCTGGCGCAACGTCAGTCGGCGGGCGCGAATCTGGCGTGGATCCAGGCCCGGACCCGCCTGCAGCAGGCTATTGAGCGCCCCATCGTCGGCACTGTTGAGGGCCGTCTCCAGGGACTGCAACTGCCCCGCCGAAGGGCTGCCGGCGAGGGCTGGGGTCGCCAGGGCCAGGACGAGGGGGGCCAGCGCCTGGGCGGCGAAAAAACGGGACAGGGGCCGGGCGGGGCGCATCTCGGGCGGCATGGGGGCGGCGACGGGTGGGCAGAGGAGCCGGAACCCGGCTTTTAAGTTAGGCGCGCGCGCGCCCTTCTCCCATGCCTACCCTCCTGATTGCCGCCAGCGGCACGGGTGGCCACCTTTTCCCAGCGTTGGCGGTGGCCCAAGCCCTGCCGGCGGATTGGCAGGTGGAATGGCTGGGGGTACCCGACCGCATGGAGCGGCAATTGGTGCCTGAAACCTATCCACTGCATACGGTGCGGGCCGGTGGGCTGCAGGGCCGAGGTTTGCGCCAGATCTGGAATCTGGCGCAATTGCTCAACGCCACCCGGGTGGCCCGGTCCCTGATTCGCCGCCGCCCCATGGCGGCGGTGTTCAGCAGCGGTGGTTACATCGCGGCGCCGGCGATCCTGGCGGCGCGCTGGTGTGGCGTGCCGGTGGTGTTGCACGAAAGCAATGCCATCCCCGGCAAGGTGACCCGGCTGTTGGGGCGGTTCTGCACCCATGTGGCGGTGGGCCTGCCCCAGGCCAGCGAACGGCTGCCCCATTGCCGGCCGATGCTGACCGGCACGCCGGTGCGCCGCGCTTTCCTCGAACCCGCCCCGCTACCGGACTGGGTGCCCACTGGCCCTGGGCCCCTGGTGCTGGCCATGGGGGGCAGCCAGGGAGCGGTGGGATTGAACCGCATGGTGCGACCCCTGCTGCCGAAGCTGGTGGCGGCGGGCTGCCGGGTGGTCCATCTCACCGGCAATAACGATCCGGAGGCGGGTCAGGTGCGGCTGGAGGGGGTGGTGGAGCGGCCCTTCAGCGATGAATTGCCGGGGCTGCTGCAGCATGCCGACCTGGCCATCAGCCGGGCGGGGGCCGGCAGCCTCAGCGAGCTGGCCGTATGCGGCACCCCGGCCATTCTGGTGCCCTACCCCCAGGCCGCTGAGAAGCACCAGGATGCCAATGCGGAGGCGGCGGCGGCCCTGGGGGCGGCGGTGATCGTCGCCCAACACCCCGCGGAGGAGCCCACCCTGGAGCGCACCGTCTGGCGCCTACTGGGGCCACGGCTGCGGGGGGTCGGTCCCGAAGTGGTCCAGGGACCGGCCGGGGGGATCGATCCGCTCAGCAGCCTGCGCACGGGCATGGAGCATCTGGCGGTGCGGGATGCGGACCGGAGGCTGGCGGACCTGCTGGTGGCGCTGGCCCAGGGGGAGAACGGCCGTGGCGCTCAGGGCCGCTCGAAGCAGACCAGGCGCGAGAAATAGAAGGGGGCCTGGTTCAGTTCTCGGTGCACGGGGCTGAAGCCGGCGGCGGCGGCGGCGGCGACGATGCCGTCTTCCCGCAGTTGATAGGCGCGGGTGGTCTTGCTGGGCCCTGGAAACAACTGGCCGATGCCCTTGAGCAGCGCCAGCAGGGGGGTGTAGGGGGCAAAGCTGACGATCAGGCGCTTTTCGGCCAGCCCGGCCAGGTGGGTCACCATCTCCTCGGCAGCCGCCTGGGGGTAATGGATGAAGACATCCAGACAGATCACGGTGTCGTAGCGACCGGACAGGCTTTCCAGGTCGGAGGCCTCAAACTGCAGCCGATCGGCGCTGATGCCGGCCTCCTGGGCGCGCCGCGCCGCCTCGGCCACCATGGCGGCGGAGAGATCGCTGGCGGCCACGGAAGCACCCAGCTGGGCCAGGGGCAGGGCCAGGCTGCCGACCCCACAGCCGGCATCACAGACGCTGATGCCCTCCAGATCGCCCTGCTGGCCCAACCATGCCAACACGGCATCGACGGTTTTCTGATGCCCGATGCGGATGTTGCGCTGAACCTTGTTGACCTCGTCGCTGTCGCTGTAGATGCGGTTCCAGCGCTCAAAGCCCTTGGTTTCGAAATAGGTCTGCACCTCAGCCTTCTCGGCCGCCTTGCGGTCGCCAGGGGCCTCGGAAACGGCGACCTCGGTCGGCTCAGGGGGCATGGGCGCTAAAGGGGTCAGGCTGGCGGGAGCTTAAGGGGACAGCGGTTGGGGCTGCAGGCTGGCCGAGGGCCCCCGCCCTGGGATTGGGGGGAATAGGTAGGGCCCTGCCTATTCCTGGCAACCAAGCGTGGCCAGGGCAAAAGATGCCGTGGATCCGGGGCCTATGGAGTGGCAATGGAGCTGGTGCACCGTGAAAACACAACCCATTCGCCACATCAAAGCCCCGATTGAAGCGGGGCATGCTGGGTACTTTGGGAATTGTTGAATCCCAACCCACAGGATCAAACGGTTGGGGCTATGCCGGACTGCCGGCGAGCGGCCCGCACACGACTTCTGAGGCGTCGGCCATAGCCGAAGGCCACGGCCGCCCCAAAAATCGGCAGGGGAGCGGGGGCGGCTGAGATCGGCACAAAGCCCGCCTGGGATGGATCAGGATTATATAAACCATTGCAATTGAATAGCAGCTCAGTGGAATCACTGATCGCATTGCAATAAACACCGTTCGTTGGTGCAGGGACAAGTGCACCTGGATAATAAGCGCCAAAGGCCAGTTGCTGTAGCCCACCATCCCTTGCATACGCGGCATCAGCGCCAAACACCTGTCCGTCCTGAATGTAAAATGCATAAGGCGATGAACCAGCCAAACCTTGGAACACCCAATTCCCTCCCAAGGTCAGGGTCAGTGGAGTTTCAACAACTTCGACAACCTCTCCAGCACCGCCAAGGTTCAACCCCTCAACGAGACCCTTGATGGTGGCCCGAGTTGTGTCACCATTTTGGTCGACAAAATACCAATCAAAATCAAGGGCCCGTGCTCCAAGAGGCGCCGCCAATACGGCAGCCATCGCAAGCGCACCACAGGCCACAAGGCCGCGCACCTTGAACAGCTGCCTGCGGTTGACGCCAAACAAGAAAGGCATGTTAAAAATAGCTGGGTGAACCGGTCAAGCCAATCGAACAGCTTTGCCAGGCAAAAATCTGCCCAACATTGTTGCTAAAGCGGACTACTGCTTAAGCTAGGCGGCCCCTCCCAATTAAATCAAGACAAACATAAAGACATTCAATCAATCCACTCCGCGATGTCCATCACAAAGCTCCAGCCCCACCTTGATGAACAATCAAAACGGTCCCGCACTATCGGCCATGATGGCACCACGGCACCAGGCTCAGAGATGGTCTTTATTGGTCTGTTTATTTCCGTGGGGCGGAGAGGCGCTGACGCAGCCGGCGGCTCCAGCCAAAGGCGGCGGCGATCCCCACCACGGGAAGAGCCCCGGGAACCGGTGGGGTGGAGCCCACGATCGGTGGGGTATTGCCCACGATCACCGTGCCAGCAGCCACGAAGTTGGCACTGGGTATGCTGACGACGGCGCTGTCGAGCGGTTCATCGGAGATGAAGCCAAAGAAGCTGGTTTTAGAAGTGGAATTTAAAGTTTCAGCGAAAATTCCACTCGGGAAAGCCAGGGTAAAATCAATAGCCGAAGCGACCTCCGCGCCGAGAAAATTATTGCCATAAAAATATCCACCGAATGCCTTAATATTAGGCCCAAAGAAAAAATCAATAGTTGATGGATTCCTCTTGGCGGTACTCAAGTCATTATTGGGTGGAATTGTTACGGCTATACCCGTAGTTACAAGGGCCTTGTAAGTAAAAATATTGCCAATACCACCCACATAATCGGGGTAATCGTCTCCCATATTGGGCTGGGAATAATAACCGGGTTGCAGTGCATTAAGAAAGTCTGCCTTATTGGTGTAAGTCGTGATGGCGGCATGAGAACCAGGCGCCACACCCACAACTAGGGCTCCCGTCATGGCGGCAGCCAAACAGCAACGGGCAGCAAAAGACATCGTCATTTAACAATCCAGATAACGAGAAAAGTCAACGCCAAGACTCACGACGGGAGAATTATCTGCCGCAATTAAATCTTTTTATTAACCTTGGCTTACCCTAGGGAGGCCTTAATTTAATAGGCCAATGAAACATAAAAACTTTCCATCAATGCCCTAGGGATTACCCCATGAGTCCCGCGCCACTACCCACCCCCCCTGACTGGCAGCCTGCGGCCCTTAATCGCGGCTGGACCTATCGCGATCGGGTCGACCGCGCCGGTGAGGGCCAGCGCGTCTGCGACTTTTACGCCGAGCGCTATCCCCACAGCGGCCGCCAGACGTGGCAGCGGCGCCTGGCCTGCGGCGAACTCTGGCGCCATGGCCTGCCGCTCCTAATGGATGCCCCCCTGGCCCGGGGCGATCGCCTGGCCTGGCGGCGCCCCCCCTGGCAGGAGGAGGCCGTGCCTGGCTCCTGGGAAACGGTCTTTGATGATGGCGACCTGCTGGCCCTCGACAAACCGAGGGGCTTGCCGGTGATGCCCGCCGGCGGCTTCCTGGAGCACACCCTGCTGCGCCTGCTCGAACGGCGCTACGCCAGCGACCCCGCCGGCATACCTCGACCCGTCCATCGTCTGGGGCGGTTCACCAGCGGCCTGCTGATCTGCGCCCGCCGTCCGGCCAGCCGGGCCTGGCTGAGCGCCCTGCTGCGGGAAAGCACGGCCGCGGTCGGCAGCGGCCCAGGGGTCCTGCCCCATGGCTGCCGCAAGCTCTACCGGGCCTTGATCTCCCCATCTACCCTCGGCCTACGGATCGGCGAGACCCTGACCCTCACCACCCCCATCGCCCGCCAACCCCACCCGCGCCTGGGGTCCCTCTGGGCCGCCGGCTCCCCCGACGATCCCGCCGCCCTGGCTGCGCGCAGCCACCTCACCCTTCTCGAACAGCGCCGCGACGCCGACCTGGTGGAAGTGGCGATCAGCAGTGGCCGCCCCCACCAGATCCGCATCCATTGCGCGGCAGCGGGCGCCCCCCTGCTGGGCGATCCGCTGTACCGACCCGGTGGGGACGCCCACCCCCAAGCCCTGCCCGGCGACGGTGGCTACAGGCTCCATGCCCGCTGTGTGCAACTGCCCCGCCCGGACGGGCCAAGCTTGATTTGGGCCACACCCGCTACCCCAGGCCTCTGGTGGGCCCACAACGGGGAAAGATGGGAACCATGACCCAACAGCCGCAGCCGCGTCGGCACCTGCCCCACCCTTCCGAAAACCTGCTTTACATCCTGGCCCTGGCCCTTTCACCCATCGCCAACTACCTGCTGCAAATGCTGGTGTTGGGTCAATACCAGAAGGTGCTCGGCGAGCAGCGGATTTGGCTGCATGGGGCCATCGATGCCAGTTACGCCCTCTTCATCGGTGGCACGATTCCGGCCCTCTTCATCCTGCTGTTCCGCACTGGCGTGCACCGCAGCGCCGATGTGCGGCGGGTGCTGGGGGGATTCGGCATCGCCTGCACCCTGGATCTGCTGTTGAACATCGTCATCGTCAACCTGGCGATTGTCCACATCAAATTGCAGTCCTACGACCTGCTGCTACAGGCATTTGTTTTATACCTCTCCATGAATTTGATTTTCTTTTTCTGGTACTGGTACATCGATTATCCAGAACAGCTGCGCCACCGGCACGATCCCGCCAATCCACCCGACATTCTGTTTCCAGAGCAAACCGAAAACCTTGTCCCCCGCTGGAGACCCCATCCGATCGACTATCTATTTTTCACCATCCTTTCCAGCAACACCCTTGGTCCTCCAGAAGGCCATCTGGTGTTCGGGCGCCGCACGAAACTGCTGCAGATCGGCCACACCATCACCACCTTGGTGGTGTTTCTGGTGCTGGTGGCCCGGGCCATCAACACCCTGACCTGAGCCTCCCACCCCCATCTGCGCCGAACCGGATTACGCCCCCATCCCAAACCAGCGCACCAGGGCCGATACATCCTCGCCACCATGGCCCCGAGCGATCAGGGCCTCTTCCAGGGCCGCCACCCGCTCGCACACCGGCAACTCCAGTCCCACCTCGGCCGCCGCCGCCAGGGCGATGGCCAGGTCCTTGCGGTGCAGCTCGAGCTTGAATCCCAGCGGGAAGTGGCCCGCCAGCATGGAGCGGGCCCGATGGCGCAGGGCCCAGGAGTCCGCCGCACCCCCCTGCCGGGCCCCACAGACGGCCTCCATCGGCAACCCCAAGCGCACCCCCAGGGCCAGGGCCTCAGCCACCGCGGCATAGCTGCCCGCCACCAGCACCTGATGCACCGCCTTGACCCGCTGCCCCGCCCCCACAGGGACGAAGTGATGGATGGCGCTTCCCACCACCTCCAGCAGCGGCCGGGCCCTGGCCAGATCCAGGGGGTCCCCGCCCACCAGCACCGCCAGGGTGCCGGCGCGGGCCCCCTCGGTGCCGCCCGTCACCGGGGCATCGACATAGGCCAGGCCGTGGCCGGCCAGGGCCTGCGCCAGGCCTTCGCTGCTGGCTGGGGCAATGGTCGAACAATCAATCACCAGGGTGCCTGGGGCCGCCCCGGCCACCACCCCCTCGGGCCCCAGCAGCACCTCCCGCACCGCATCGTCATCCCGCAGGCAAAGGCAGACCAGCGAGGCCCCGGCAGCGGCCGCGGCCGGATGGGCGGCCCGGATCGCCCCCAGGGCCTCCAGGGGCCGTTCCCGCTCCCGGCTGCGGTTGTGCACCGTCAGGGGCACGCCGGCGGCCAGCAGGTTGGCGGCCATGGGGGCCCCAAGGGCGCCGAGCCCCAGAAACGCCACCTGGGGCCAGCCAGGGTCAGCAACAGCCATGGACCCACGATCGCAATGGCGGCCACGCTGCCACGGACGGCCAGGGCGGAAGATGGTGTCCGGCTTGTCTCGCCCCCGCCCTGGATGGCCCCTCCCGGAACGCCTCCCCAGGCCTGCCACCGCCCCCTGCTGCCAGCGGCCATCGCCCTGGCCAGCGCCGCGTTGCTCTATGGCTGCGGCCCCCGTCCCCCCTGGCCGGTGCAATGGCTGGCGGAAAGCCCCCTGCCCCGCCAGCCGGAAGCCGCCCTGCGGCAATGCGAGGCGAAACTGGGACTGACACCGGAAAAGGCCACCCCCGCCGACGCCAGCAACTTCGGTGAGCGCCAGGGACAAGATGTCTACGGCCGCGCGGTGCCGAACCGGCCCCAGTTGATCGTGCTGCACGAAACCGTGATCGGGGCCGCCGACACCCTGCGCAAATTCGCCACGCCCCACCCCAAGGATGACGACCAGGCC
>JAPLIF010000121.1 GCA_026389255.1 Cyanobacteriota bacterium | reverse complement strand
GGTTGGCCTGGGCGCGGCGGCGGCAGCCGGGATCGACGCGGGCCAGCACCACATCGCCCACGGCCAGGTGGCCCCGCTCCAGATGGCCGCTGTGCACGAACACACTGCGGTTGCGGCCGACGGCCTCGATGGTCACCAGCAGGGAGCTGTCATCCCCCCCCTGGCCGATCAGCAGGCCCCGGTCCCCCACCTGGCCACCGCCTTCGCCGTAGAAGGGCGTCGTATCGAGGACGATCTGCACCCGATCTCCGGCGTTGGCCCGTTCGGCAGGGGCGCCATTGGCGACCAGGGCCAGCACACAGCTGGCCTGCTCCAGTTGGCTGTAGCCGGCGAACTGGGTGGCCCCTAGGGCGCCGACCACCTGCTCGATCGCCCCCTGCACGGTCAGATCAAGGCTGACGGCGGCGGCCTTGGCCCGCTGGCGCTGGGCCTCCATCGCCGTCTCAAAGCCGGCCAGGTCCACGGTCAGGCCCTGCTCTGCGGCGATCTCCTGGGTCAGCTCCAGGGGGAATCCATAGGTGTCGTAAAGCTCAAAGGCCTGCTCGCCGCTGATCTGATCCGGCTGGGTCGCCAGCACGTCGGCCAGTAATTTCTCGCCCCGTTCCAGGGTTTCCAGGAAGCGGGCCTCCTCCCGGTTCAGTTCCGCCAGGATCGCCTCCCGCCGTTCCAGCAGCAGGGGGTAGGCCTCGGCCATCAGGTCGATGGCCCCCTCGCCCATCGACCCCAGAAAGGGCTGGTGGATGCCGAGCAAGCGGCCATGGCGCACCACCCGCCGCAGTAGCCGCCGCAGGATGTAGCCCCGGCCCAGGTTGGAGGCGCTGACCCCGTCGGCGATCAGCTGGGTGATGGCGCGGCTGTGGTCGCCGATCACCTTGAGGCTGGTGCGGCCCGCTTCGTCGAGATTATTATAATCAACCCCAGCCAATTGGCCGGCGCGCTCTAGGAGGGGATAGATCAGGTCGGTCTCATAATTATTGCTGACCCCTTGCAGAATCTGGGCCATGCGCTCCAGGCCCATGCCGGTATCGATGTTGCGGTTGGCCAGGGGCGTTAGCTGGCCTTCGGCATCCCGGTTGTATTGCATGAACACCAGGTTGTAGAACTCGATGAAGCGGCTGTCGTCTTCCAGATCGATTCCTTCATCGCCCAGTTCCGGCTTGAAGTCGTAGTAGATCTCCGAGCAGGGGCCGCAGGGTCCCGTGGGACCCGAGGCCCAGAAATTATCGGCCTCATCCATGCGGATGATGCGGTTGGGATCGACGCCCACTTCATTCCGCCAGATGGCAGCGGCCTCGTCATCTTAGCGAAAGACGCTGACGACAAGATTGTTAGGGTTGAGGCCGAAGACCTGGGTACTTAGCTCCCAGGCCCAGGCGATGGCCTGGGCTTTGAAATAGTCGCCAAACGAGAAGTTGCCCAGCATCTCGAAGTAGGTGTGGTGGCGCGCCGTGCGTCCCACGTTTTCGATGTCGTTGGTGCGAATGCATTTCTGGCTGCTGGTGGCCCGGGCCGCCGGCCGCTGCTGCTGCCCCAGAAACACCGGTTTGAAGGGCAACATGCCGGCGATCGTCAGCAACACCGTCGGGTCCTCTGGCACCAGGGAGGCGCTGGCCATGCGCCGGTGCCCCCGGGCTGCGTAGAAGTCCAGAAAGGCCGCGCGGATCTCGGCTCCCGTGCGGGGCCGGGCCGGGGCGGGGCCGTCCCCAGGCGCGGAATCCGAAGGCGCGGAAACGGAGGCCATGGGCAGAGAAAAAACCGTTGATCTGGGGGCATGATCGCCCAGGCGGGTGGGCATGATCCATCGATCCAGGCAGCGCTGGCCATGTCCCTTGCCGATGGCGTCCTTGAGCCCCGGGCCCGTCTGCGGCTTCGCTCCCTGGCCTGGGCCCTGTTGGGGGCTGCCGCCGCCGCCGCCCTGGCCCTGGTGTGGGGTCTCGAATCCGCCTTGCGATCGGGCGGGTGCGGCTTTTTCTACGGGCTTCTGGCGTTCCATCTGCAACGGGTCGATCCCGACGATGGCCACCTGCAGGCGGGCCTGGTGGGGGCCGTCTGCGGCATCCGCAGCCTGGCCGCGCCCTTGACCCTGCCCCCCCTCGGGCTCTTCGGCGGCGCCCCGCATGCTGGATCCCTTAGCGCTGGCTCCTTCACCGCCTGGCCCTGGCCGGCCCTGCTGCAGGAACTGGCCCAGGGCTGGTTGCCGCTCTGGGCCCCCCTGGTCGCCAGCGCCCTCCTGCTGCGGCTTCTGGTGCGTTGGCTGCCCCTGCTCCGTCCTTGAGTTCCCCTTGATTTGTGTGGGAAGGATGGCCCCTGGAACCCCTTAATCCATGATGGGGCGCGAATCCAGCCCCGCTGGTTTCGCATCCACCGGATTCCGGCGACCCCGCGGCCATGAGCCTGCTGCACGCCACTTGGCTGTTTCCCCCTGAGGGGGCGGGCGGTCGCCTACTGCTCTGGGCCGACACCTGGCGCGTGGCGGCACCGGCCCACCCCAAGCCGGGCGAAATTCCCGAGCACCCCCTCACCCTCAACTGGGATGACCTGGCCACCTGGCTGGAGGACAACGGCCTCTGGTCGGAAGCCGTCCGGCCCGCCAGTGCCACCCTCACCCTGCCGAGTCGCGCCCAGGCGGCCCGCGGCCGGCGCAAAAGCGAGGCGGCCTGGAGTGGGTTGCCCCTGCAGGCGGGGGAACCGATCCCCAAGGAGGTGCAGTGGTGGCCCTGGCGGGTGGAGGGACTGGCCCTGGAGCCTGGGGCGGCGGGCGAATGGCTCAGCGCCCTGCCCCTGTCCGGTGTCCATCCGGGCCTCTCCGATGATTTGCGCTGGTGGAGTCACCTGCAGCGCTGGTCCCTCAGCTTGATCTCCCGCGGCCGCTGGCTGCCCCAGGTGGAGGAGGGCCGGGCCCGTTGGCTGCCCTTGCTCAACCGGGAGGGGGATCGGCGCCGGCTGGAGGAGCTGGCGGCGGGATTGCCCCAGGTAGCCACCTCAGCGATTGTCCATGAGGCCCTGGCCTGTCGCCGCCCCGGCAGCGGCCGCCTGCGGGTGGCGAGCCTGCTGGAGGCCCTCCTCGATGGCCAGCTGCGGGCTGGATTCCAGAAAGATGCGGAGGGTCTCGACCCCCTGCTGGCCGGTTGGCAGCAAGCCCTGGGCCGCGGCGACGGCCTGCTGAAGCTGGACCCTGAGGACACCGAGCGCTTGCAGATCGCCACCCACCACTGGTTGGAGGCGGTGGCGGGCCGATTGGCGCCGGCGCGGGCCTGCCTGGAACTCGATGCGCCGTCGGAGGGGGAGGAACTCTGGAGCCTGCGCTTCAGTCTCCAGGCCGAGGCGGAGCCCAGCCTGCGGCTGCCGGCGGGGGCCGTCTGGTCCGCCGGGGCCGCCGTGCTGCAGCTGGGTGAGGTGGAGGTGCCCCAGCCGGGCGAATTGCTGTTGGAGGGGCTGGGCCGGGCGCTGCAGGTGTTTGAGCCGATTGCCCGGGGCCTGGATGGGGCGGCGCCGGAAAACATGCTGCTGACCCCCGCCGAGGCGTTTGTGTTGGTGCGCACCGCCGCCAGCCGGTTGCGGGATGTGGGGGTGGGGGTGGTGCTGCCCGAATCCCTTTCCGGTGGATTGGCCAGCCGTTTGGGTCTTTCGATTGTGGCGGATCTGCCCAAGCGTTCCAAGGGCTTCACCCTCGGCGAAACCCTGCAGTGGCAATGGGAACTGATGATCGGCGGCGTCACCCTCAGCCTCAAGGATCTCGAGCCCCTGGAGGCCAAGCGCAGCCCCCTGGTGCTTCACAAGGGCGCCTGGATCGAATTGCGGCCGGGGGACCTGCGCAATGCGAGACGGTTCTGCGCCGCCGAGCCCGCGCTGACGCTCGATGAGGCCCTGCGCCTGACCGCCAGCGAGGGCGACACCCTGATGCGTCTGCCGGTGCATCGCTTCCTGCCCGGCCCCCGCTTGAAGGCGGTGCTGGAGCAATACCACCAGCAGAAGGCCCCCGATCCCCTACCGGCCCCCGAAGGGTTTGCCGGCCAGTTGCGCCCCTATCAGGAGCGGGGCCTGGGCTGGCTGGCCTTTCTGCATCTTTTCGACCAGGGGGCCTGCCTGGCCGATGACATGGGCCTGGGCAAGACCATCCAGCTCCTGGCCTTCCTGCAGCACCTCAAAGCCGAGCAGGAACTCAAGCGGCCCGTGCTGCTGGTGGCCCCCACCTCGGTGCTCACCAACTGGAAGCGGGAAGCCAACGGCTTCACGCCGGAGCTGGAGGTCCGCGAGCACTACGGGCCCCGGCGTGCCAGCAGTGAAGCCGCGATGAAAACCGCCCTCAAGGGGGTGGATCTGGTCCTAACCACCTACGGGCTGTTGCAACGGGATAGCGAGTTGTTGGACTCGGTGGATTGGCAGGGGGTGGTGCTTGATGAGGCCCAGGCCATCAAGAATCCCGCCGCCAAACAGTCCCAGGCCGCCCGGGACCTGGGCCGGCCCGGCAAGCAGGGTCGCTTCCGAATCGCCCTCACAGGTACCCCCGTCGAGAACCGGGTCAGTGAACTCTGGGCATTGATGGATTTCCTCAATCCCAACGTGCTGGGGGAGGAGGCTTTCTTCCGCCAGCGCTATCGCCTGCCGATCGAGAGCTACGGCGACATGAGTTCCCTGCGGGATCTCAAGGCCCGGGTGGGCCCCTTCATCCTGCGGCGCCTCAAGACCGACAAGGCGATCATTTCCGACCTCCCCGAGAAAGTGGAGTTGCGCGAATGGGTGGGACTAGCCCCCGAGCAGGTCAAGCTTTATCGCCGCACGGTGGACGAGAGCCTGGATGCCATCGCCAGGGCGCCCCTGGGTCAACGCCACGGCCAGGTGCTGGCCCTGTTGACCCGGCTCAAACAAATCTGCAACCATCCCGCCCTGGCCCTCAAGGAAGCGCCCAGCAGCGTCGATGGTGGCTTTGCCGCCCGCAGCGCCAAGGTGCAGCGGCTGGAGGAAATCCTTGAGGAAGTGATGGCGGCGGGTGATCGGGCCTTGCTGTTCACCCAATTCGCCGAATGGGGTCAGCTGCTCAAGGTGTATCTGGAGCGACGCTGGCGCCAGGAGGTGCCCTTCCTCTACGGCAGCACCAGCAAGACCGAGCGCCAGGCCATGGTCGATCGCTTCCAGGACGATCCCCGGGGGCCCCAGTTGTTCTTGTTGTCGCTCAAGGCCGGGGGGGTGGGCCTCAACCTCACCCGGGCCAGCCATGTCTTCCACATCGACCGCTGGTGGAATCCAGCCGTTGAAAATCAGGCCACGGACCGGGCTTACCGCATTGGCCAGCAGAAGCGGGTGATGGTGCACAAGTTCATCACCAGCGGCTCCGTCGAAGAAAAGATCGACAGCATGATTCGGGAGAAATCCATTCTTGCCGAGGAGATTGTCGGCTCCGGCGAAGAATGGCTGGGGGGCTTTGATGTCAAACAACTGCGCGATCTTGTGGCTCTCGATGAAGGCCCATGACCGGACTACGCGACCCCCGGCCCCCGTTTAGGCAAGCTGACTTCACCTAGCGAATTTTTCCTTGGATTCTTCGTATAACCCCCTCGTTGGGGGGTTTGGGCGCCACGGGACTTCGGTGAGGAACAGCTTCTGGTCAAAATATGGGAGTAACTTCCATTTTATTTCCTTTGAACCCTTTGCTCCCTGGGATCTTTCGTCAGTCGCTGAAACGCTTTTCTGGTTTGGCCGCTGGGGCCCTCCTAGGAGTTGTCGCCCTCAGCTCTGGGGCAACTTTGGCGGTAATAACAAGACTTGTGCATTAGACCGATCCAAATAAAAACACTCAATTCTTCGCTTCAAACCAATCGGACAGGATTTCGGCAACCGCTCCGGTCCATTAAAAGTTACAGGTAGTATCAAAAAAAATTAATCAGTCAGGCTTGGGCAAACGATGGCTGAGGGTTGCGCTCTTTGTTAGCTCCCCCAGCCTTGTCGCCCCCCCCCCATCCATCGGGCCATCTCAGTAACAAGGATCTATCCCTTGAGGTGCCCGAGTGGCTGGGGCGCCTCGATGGCTTTCCATGCCCCAGCGAGGCGATCTTCCATGTGATCCGGTTGTATGCCGCATCGCCGTGGCTTGGCATAGCCGTCCCCATGCCTGGATTTCTTGGCTCAACCCAAGGCTTCAACAGTCATTTCAGCGATACAGACCCTCTGGCGCTGCCCCAAACCCAGATGACAATTGCAGGAGTGGTCCATGGGGCGCAGCATTGTCGGGGTCCATGGGTGCTATGGTCATGGACTGCGCAGTTGAGGTGAAAGCCCAACAGTGCGGCCTACAACCCAAAGGAAGCGCAAGCGACCGATGCTGTAGGGTTTGGAAGTCGTCGCGAGACGATGAGCCAGAGAGGACCTG
>JAPLIF010000355.1 GCA_026389255.1 Cyanobacteriota bacterium | reverse complement strand
GCTGCCGCCACCGCCACGTTCAAAGATTCCACCGATTCCCCGTGGGGAATGCTCACCTGGTGATCGGCCAGGGCCAGCAGGGGGGCGGCCAGACCAGCGCCCTCGTTGCCCAGCAGCAACAGGGTGGGCCCGCACCAATCGATCTGCCAGTAGGGCCTTGGGGCCGCCGCCGCCGCCGCCACGATCTGCATTCCCCCCTGGCGGGCCTGTTCCACCCGGTTCAGTAGGGCCTCCGAAGTGAGACGCAACAGGGGCAGCTCCAGGGCCGCCCCGGCGGAAGCCCGCAACACCTTGGGGGCCAGGGGATCGGCCCCCTCCCCCAGCCACACCTGCTGGACGCCGGCCGCCAAGGCCGTCCGCAACAGCGTGCCCAGGTTGCCCGGATCCTGCAGGCGATCGAGGGCAAGCACAAAAGGGGGGGCCTCGCTGGAGGCGGGGGGCGCTGCAGCTGCGGGAGGCGCCAGGGTGAGCAACACCCCATCGGGATGGCGGGTGCTGGCGGCCGCCTCGAGCACTGCGGCGGTGGCCTGCCTCAGGGGGGTCGCGGCGGGAAGGGCCATCAGCAGTTGCTGATGGCGGTCGCACCAGGCCGGAGTGGCCAACACCAGCTCCGGCTGCAGCCCCAGCCGCACCACCTCCTGGACCAGATGGGTGCCTTCCAGTAACAGCAAGCCCTGACGGCTACGGCCGGCGCTGGTGTGGAGGTCCCGGAGGCGGGTCACCAGGGGATTGCGCCGGCTGGTCAGAACGAGGGGATCTGGGCCGGCCTCAGAAAAACTCGTGGTGCCGGACATGGAGACGCTCCTCGATCAGGAGCTGCTTGGCCTCCATCGTCATGCCGCGGACGGCCGCCACCTCACCACTGATGCCCTCAAGGGCAAGCTGCTCCGTTAATTTGGCGATCAACACATCCTCGACTTTGTCGCGATCAAATTGATCGGAGGTGAGGCTTTCCAAAAACCGACCTAAATTGGAGGCCACCACATCGGAGGCGTTAGAGATTTTGATAACAATCATTGGGAAAAAGCATGCGGATGGGGAGACTTGAACTCCCACGACATCGCTGTCACTAGTACCTGAAACTAGCGCGTCTACCGATTCCGCCACATCCGCGGGCGACTCAGCACGAAAACCGCGCTGATCTTTTCACTTTACGCCATGACGGTCCTTGCCAGTGGCCCCACAGGGCCAGAATCATTGGACAGTTCCGACTGCGACCCCCTAGACGTTGGCCAGAATCATTGTCAGGATTCATTTTATTAAGTACCCATCGGCAATCCCCGTTCCATGACAGTTCTCGCCGCTCCCGCCAAAACCGTGGTTCAGCCCAGGCTTGAGATCACCGGCGGTCAACGGTTGAGCGGTGAGATCAAGGTGAATGGGGCCAAAAATTCGGCGCTCGTGTTGATGGCGGCCTGCCTCCTGACTCGGGAGACCCTGCGCCTGCGCAACGTGCCCCGGCTCACCGACATCACGGCCATGGGCGAAATCCTGGCCGCCCTGGGGGTCCAGGTAGTTCGGGGCGGCGAAATCATCGACCTCGATGGCGACAACATCACCCAGGCCGCCCCTCCCTACGAACTGGTCAACACCCTGCGGGCCAGCTTCTTTTGCATTGGACCCCTGCTGGCGCGCATGGGCATGGCCCAGGTCCCCCTGCCCGGCGGCTGCCAGATCGGTTCCCGTCCCGTGGTCGAGCATGTGCGTGGCCTCAAGGCCCTTGGTGCCCAAGTCACCATCGAACATGGCGTCGTCACTGCCGTTGTGCCCGGTCGCCGCCGGCGGCTCACCGGCGGCCAGATCCACCTGGACTGCCCCAGTGTCGGAGCCACGGAAACCCTGATGATGGCCGCGGTGCTGGCCGAAGGCGAAACCACGATCGAAAATGCCGCCCAAGAACCCGAGGTCATCGACCTAGCCGACCTGCTGATCGCCATGGGCGCCCGGATCCGGGGCGCCGGCACCCCCACCATCCTCATCGATGGGGTCGACCAGCTCCATGGCGCTGATTCCGCGGTGATTCCCGATCGCATCGAAGCGGGCACCCTGCTGCTGGCTGGCGCCATCACCCGCTCCGATCTGCTGGTGACGCCCGTGATCCCCGAACACCTCAAAGCGGTGCTCACCAAGCTGGAAGACGCCGGCTGCCTGCTGGAGGTGGAAGGAAAGGGCCTGCGCATCCGCGCCGATTCCGTCCAAGCCGTTGATCTGCGCACCCAGCCCTTCCCAGGCTTCCCCACCGACCTGCAGGCCCCCTTCATGAGCCTGTTGGCTACCGCCGAAGGCAGCAGCATGGTGGTGGAAAATATCTTCGAAAACCGCCTGCAGCACGTGGCCGAACTGCAACGGATGGGGGCCTCGATCCGGCTGAAGGGCAACACGGCGTACATCGAGGGCGTCGCCCGCCTCAGTGGCGCTCCGGTCCAGGGCACCGACCTGCGGGCCTCGGCCGCCATGGTGCTGGCTGGACTCGCCGCCGATGGCATCACCTCAGTGATTGGTCTGGAATTCCTGGACCGCGGCTACGCCGCCCTCGAAGAGCGGCTCAACGGCGTGGGCGCCTCCATCCGCCGCGTCGTCGATCCCCACTGACCAGCCCTTACACTGGGGACATAGGGAGCGTGCCGGAATTGGTAGACGGACTCGACTCAAAATCGAGCGCCCTCGGGCATGTGGGTTCGAGTCCCACCGCTCCCATCCCTTCCATCCCCTCTGCGGTGATGGATACCTATGGCCGCTATCCCCTCGAACTGGTGCGAGGTCAGGGGGTCTGGGTCTGGGACAGCAACGGCAACAAATATCTGGATGGCGTTGCCGGCATCGCCGTCTGCACCTTGGGTCACAGCGACCCGGTGCTGCGCCAGGCCCTTGTCGAGCAGCTCGACAAGCTCCAACACGTCTCCAACCTCTACCGCATTCCTGAACAGGAGCAGTTGGCGGCTGCCCTGCGCGACCGCAGCTGCGCCGATCGCTTCTTTTTCTGCAATTCCGGCGCCGAGGCCAATGAGGCGGCCATCAAGCTGGCCCGTAAACACGGCCACCGGGTGCGCGGCATTGCCGAACCCCTGATCCTCACGGCCGAGGCCAGCTTCCACGGCCGCACCCTGGCGGCCGTCACCGCCACCGGCCAACCCCGTTATCACGCGGGCTTCGAGCCCATGGTGCAGGGATTCCGCTACTTCAAGTACAACGACATCGCCAGTTTCGAGAGCCTGCTGGCGGCTTGCGAAGCCGAAGGGCCCCGGGTGGCGGCCGTACTGATCGAACCGCTGCAGGGCGAAGGGGGCGTCAACCCGGGCGATCCTGCCTTCTTCCAGCGGCTCCGCCAGTTGTGTAATGCCCACAACATCCTGCTGATCTTCGATGAAGTCCAGATCGGCGTCGGCCGCAGCGGTCGCTGGTGGGGTTACGAAAGCCTGGGGGTCGAACCCGATGCCTTCACCATGGCCAAGGGTCTGGGGGGCGGTATTCCCATCGGCGCCTTGGCCGTCAAGACCCCCTTCGACCATTTCCAGCCCGGAGAGCACGCCAGCACCTTCGGGGGTAACCCCCTCTCCTGCCGGGCTGGGCTGACCGTCATCGCTGAAATTGAGCGACGGGGACTCCTGGCCAATGTGCAACAGCGTGGCGCCGAACTCAGTTCCTTGCTTGGGGCCCTGATCGAGCGGCACCCCACCCTGCTGGAAAGCAGCCGGGGCTGGGGCCTGTTGCAGGGTCTGGTCTTGCATGGCGGAACCGTCACGGCGCCCGACGTGGTGAAAGCCGCCATCGCCGAGGGGCTGCTGCTGGTGCCCGCCGGGCCCCGCGTTGTGCGCTTTGTGCCGCCCCTGGTGATCGAATCCGACGACCTCCAGGACATGGTCCAGAGGCTGGAGCGCGCCCTGGGGCGCCTGGTGCCCTGAACCTTGAGGTCCCGGCTGGGCTGCCCCTAACCCCGGCGGCACTGCCGCCCCCCGTCGACCTGGACGACCTGCTGCAACCCTTCTCCAGCCGCGGCATCCAGCTGGGCCTGGATCGGATGCGGGCCGCCCTTGCCGATGGCGGCCATCCGGAGCAGCGTTTTGCCGCCGTTCAGGTGGCCGGCACCAATGGCAAAGGTTCGATCGCCACCATGCTCCACTGCATCCTGCGGGCGGGAGGTTGGCGCTGCGGCACCTATCGCTCCCCCCACCTGGTCAGCTGGTGCGAGCGCATCCAACTCGATGGCGAATGGATCGCCGCGGACGTCCTGCGCGCTGATCTGGGCCGCTGGCAGGCGATCGGTCGCCGCCATCGCCTCACCCCCTTCGAGCTGTTCACCGCCGCCGCCTTCGACCGGTTTGCGGCCGAGGGGCTGCCCCTGGTGGTGTTGGAGGTGGGACTGGGGGGACGGCTCGATGCCACCACGGCCCATCCGCAACGGTCCGTGGTCGGCTTTGGGCCCATCGGCATGGACCATGGCGACCTGCTGGGAAACAGCCTGGTGGCCATTGCCCGCGAGAAGGCTGCCGTGATGGCCGGTGCCCAGGTGGCCATCAGCGGCCCCCAGGACCCCGCGGTGGCCCAGGTGCTGCGCGAGGCCGCGCAGCGCTCGAATTGCACCCTGCGCTGGGTGGAGCCCCTGGCCACCGAAGCGGACGGGGGGCCGCACCTGGGTCTGGCGGGGAACCTGCAGCGGAGCAACGCGGCGGTGGCCGTGGCCATGGCCGAAACCCTGCACAACCAGGGGTGGACCCTTACCCCCCAGGCCATCCAGCGGGGCCTGGCGGCGGCCCGCTGGCCCGGGCGTCTGGAGCGGCGCCACTTTCGGGGCTTTCCCCTGCTGCTGGACGGGGCCCACAATCCCCCGGGAGCCCTGGCCCTGCGCGACGAACTGGATCGCCTCGAGGCTGGCCGTCGTGATGACGGTGGTGCTGACGGTGGCCATGGCCATGGACCACGGCGCTGGCTCCTCGGCATGCAAACCACCAAAGAGGCCCCCCTGCTCCTGGATGTCCTGCTTCGCCCGGGAGACCAGGTGGCTTTGGTGCCGGTGCCCGATCTGCCCTCCTGGAGCCGGGCTGGACTGGTCGCGGTGCGGCCCCAGCGGGCCCCCCAGCTCCGGGAGGTGGCCACACCTCTGGAGGGATTGGCCTGGCTGATCGCCAATCCCGGCCCCCTCCCCGTGGTCGCCGGCTCCCTGCACCTGCTGGGGGCGGTGATCCCCCATCTGGATGGCCCGTCAACGGGGTGACGACCCTGGAGCTTTCGGCCATGCTTAGGGGGAACTTCGTGTCGATTGACACCCTTTTCATGGCCATCGAACTGACCAGCGTCGAACGCAACACACTCCTGGGCGGTCCCCTGTCCGCCGCCATGGCCGTGATGGCTGTGGACATGGGCATCTTCTCCAGTGCCCAGGAGGCCATCGCCCTGGGCCGCGAACTCGCCCAGGCCGCCAGCCGTTATGCCTCCAATCCCCTGATTGCCAGCCTGTTTGATCAGGAGGCCCTCAAGCAGGGCATCAGGCCCGACAAGCTGGAGGTGTCGGTCGATGACGTGCGCAACGGCAAGGTGCTCGACAAGGCCCTGGCCGAAGTGGACGAGGCCATGGCCCTGGCCCGCAGCAAGGGCGATGCCGAATGCTGTCAGCAATACGCCCAGCTGATCGTGGACAGCTGCAAAGCTGTGGCCGCAGCCGCCGGCAATGGCCTGTTCGGCAGTGGCGAAAAAGTGACGGCCAATGAAAAAGCAGCCCTCGATCGGATCAGCCAGCATCTGGGTCTGCCGATCACCACGGTCTGATTCCCTGTCCAACTCCACCCCCAGGCTCTCCATGCCCCCCTTCCCTCCCCGCCACCGGCCCGGCTCCCCGATCTCCAGAGGGCTGAAAGCGGTGATGGGGCTGGTGCTTGGCCTGTTGATGCTCCTGGGGGGAACCGTTGACCCGGCGGCGGCCAGCTTCGCTGACCGGGTCGATTACACCTTGACCAACCAGAGCGGCCAGGACTTCCATGGTCAACAGCTCGCCGAAAGCTCCTTCGCGGGGGCCGTGGCCCGCGAAGCGGACTTCAGTGGGGCCGACCTGCACGGGTCGATCTTCACCCAGGGGTCCTTTGCTATGTCCAATTTCAGCGGTGCCGACCTCAGCGACGTGCTGATGGATCGGGTCAATATGGGCGGCACCAACCTGCGGGCCGGCCCAGTCCCTGGGACGGATCAGCCGCCCACGAGACGGCGGAAGGTCTTCTTGCCCAGCTGCAGCACCTTGCCCTGGAGTTCGGCGGCGCTGGCAAACATCTGGTTGGGATCTAGAAGTTTCTTGCCATCAAGCCTTACGCCACCATCCTGGATCTTGCGTTTGGCCTCACTGCTGGTGACGCCGATCCCGATGGCTCCGATCAGATAAAAGGCCCGGGCCGGGAAATTCACACCTGCCAGGGAGGCTTCGGGCACTTCCACTTCGGCCGCCCCGGCCCCATCCATCCCCGCCACCAGGCGACCCGCATTGGCCTGGGCCTCCAGCGCCGCGGCTTCGCCATGGCGGGCCGCCGTGATCGCCAGGGCCATGGCCTGCTGACGCTGGCGGGGGTGGCTGGGAAGACCGGCCAGATCTAAATCGGTGAGCAAGGTCAGGTAGGTGTCGACCAGGTTGTCGGGCACCTTCTCCAACTTGGAGTACATATCCAGGGGCACCTCCTG